>NZ_JAJBZT010000006.1 GCF_020564625.1 Leeia speluncae | reverse complement strand
CCATTGATTGTAATGTCTAAATTGGCAGTGGATGTATTTCCCTGACTATCAGTTAGCGTATAAGAAAATACATCGTGGATAGATTGCCCATCATTTAGTGCATTAACAGTAGCGTTTTGGTTATCCAAAGTATACGTATAGCTGCCGTCTGCATTCAGTAGCAAGCTTCCGTATGCGCCAGTAAAAGTACCTGCGGAACTAACCGGTTGTGTAGAAGGATTAGAACCTAAATAATCATTAGATAGGACATTACCTTTTATGGGGTTTGAACCATCCTCTTGAATTGAGTTAACGTCAGTATTTGCTGCAGGAACTAAAATACTATCTGATGTTTGATTAACACCACTTCCAGGTGGGATATCATCTGTCGGCTGACTTGTCGTAATATTATATTGAAAGCTTTGTTTTCCTAGCTCTTCAACAATGCGTAGCAAACGAACAAAACCATGCCCATCTTCAGCAGAATCTCCCGCATTCAACCCCGCTGCTGTAGGGTCAAGGTCTGCCGTTAAATCAACACCTTTATTTAAAGCATCAATAATGCTTTGCGACTCTTGGTTTAACTGTGCGATCGCATTTTCGGTTGGATCAACATTCACACCGAAAATGTTTGCTTCAATTAAGAGCTCTTTGTTCTCGGCTAAAACAACAGGCTCACCACCATCCGGAGACTTTAGCTCAACCTGACCATCGGAACCTGTCACCAACATCTCTCCAACTGTAAGCACCTCACCTAGTTTTGCAACGTGCTCATTGCCATTTTCATCCTTAACAATTACGTTTCCTTTTAAGAAAGTAATTACTAAAGTTGATTTGATTGATGTTGTTTCAGCCATGTTAAACCTCGGTCTGTATAGACGGATTAATTGATACTTGCAATTTATCTTGTATAAAAAAAACCGCCTATTGTACGAAAGTACAGATAGGCGGTTTTTAAGCGTTTATCTTGTCCAAAAACTAGATAATGCCGTTCACTTTTAAGGCTAATTGAAGTCGATCATTGACCTCTAGCTTTTCCAAAACGGTAGAGACATGCGCTTTTACCGTTCTTTCAGTAATATCTAACTCTCTTGCGATATCTTTATTGCTTGCACCTTTAGCTACCAACCTTGCAACCTCAAGCTCTCTGACTGTCAGCAAATCATCCACCTGATTGGCGACTGTTACAGAAACTTGTTGGATGCCTTTCAAAAGGCGTTGTAACAAGTTCTTTCCAACCCAGACTTCACCAGCACTCACCACAGAAAGTACATGAGCAAATGCCTCAGCATCTGAAAAAGTATTTGTATAGCCAACTGCGCCAGCATTCAGCACATCTAAACCTAGCTCATCCTTAGGATGAGAGGCTGTTACAACAACGGGTAATAATTTAGCAAGCCCCCACAAAGTAGCGTTATCACTACCAACCGCGATGGAGTCAGCATCCACAAACATTGCAACCCCCGACGTGGTATCAATACGCTCTAGTGCTGCACGAACAGAATTGGGCAGAACTTTTTGCCAGCGAGCCCATATCAATTCATCATTCGTTACGCAAAGTATTTTAGTTATATTATTCATCGCTCAGATAACGCATTTGATTTAGCTTTTAATACAGGCTTCAAGAGATAGGATAGTACGGTTTTTTTACCAGTTCTCACATCAACCTCAGCAACCATACCAGGAATGATTGGCATGTGATTATCACCAATATACGACTGCGCAGTCCTTAATCTAATAATATAAAACGCATTTCCTTTTTCATCGGTCACCGTATCAGCACCGATCTGTTCTAAAGTCGCCTCTAAGCCACCATAGATTGAAAAATCGTAAGCGGTAAACTTGATCAACGCACTCTGCCCTGGCCTTAAGAAAGCAATATCTTTAGGTAAAATCTTTGCTTCCAATAACAACGCATCTTCACTCGGCACAATTTCAATAATATCTTTACCCGGTTGCACAACTCCGCCTAATGTATTTACATTTAAACGCTTCACCGTTCCGTTAACCGGGGACCTAATTTCCGTTTGCTTAACTCTATCAGCCAGCCCTTCACTTCCAGCAGAAAGGCTATTTAGCTTAGCCACCGACTCTGACAGCTCCCCTCGAATTTGATTTCTAAAAGCAAGCTCAACCTCTTGGATCTTCCTAGTCGCCTCCTGGATTGCTGCTTGCAATCTCGGAATCTGTGCAGCGGCCTGATCACGGTCTCCTTTGCTACGAGATACATCTCGCTCTAAACGTAGCAATTCAACATCAGAAACAGCCCCACTCTGCGCCAATGGCTTTGTTACTGCCAACTCTTTCGCCGCTAATTCATAGTTCTGTGCGGCTTGATCTCGCCTACTTTTAACTTCAACCAACTCTTGATTACGTTGCACCAATTGCTGCCTAGCAATAGCCACATTAGCCTCAAGCCCCTGCATACTGGATTCATATAATGCGCGTTCTTGCTCTGCAACCTGAGGAATATTTTTGACAACCTCTTCAGGTGCAACAAATGGTTTGTTATCTGACAATGCTTGTAAACGCGCAACTCTAGCCACTAGCGAATAATATTGTGCCTGATTCTCTTTTAATGACGATGCAAATCTAATCGGGTCAATTTTGAGCAGCAACTGTCCTTTTTTGACCTGCTGACCTTCTTTAACTGAAATGGCAGATACATTACCGCCATCCAAGCTCTGCAAAATCTGAATTTCACTAGAAGGAATAACCTTACCTTCCCCCCTCGTCACCTCATCAATTTTCGCAAACGCAGCCCAAACGACCAGAATTAGTATCGAAACCGCCATGATTCGGATGATTAAGCGCACTCGGTAACCATCTTCTTCAATAACAGCCCAATCGCCATCACCAACCAATGCTTCATCAGGTATTTCATGTTTGGTGGCCATTTTGTCCAAATACAAACCAAAACCATGCATACCTTTTTGATAAACATACTGGGCAAGTTTTTTTAGCACACCTACTTTTTTAGGCATGCTCTCTGTTTCATTATTAACAGGTAGCATTAACCCGCCCTCCCGACTCGGCCTTGCTGCAATGCCTCTACCACTTGCGCTTTAGGACCATCGGCAACAATCTGACCCCCATCAATCACAATCAATCTTTCTGCCAAGTCCAATAGTGCAGTTCGGTGAGTCACTAACAACATTGTTTTGCGAGAAGCCAAAACTTCTTTTAAACGGCCTTTCAAACGCTCTTCACTCGTGTGATCCATACCATTTGTTGGTTCATCCAAAATTAGGATTGGTGGATCATTCAATAATGCCCTCGCCACAGCAACCGATTGCCTTTGCCCACCAGAAAGTGATTCGCCACGCTCTCCAATCACCATATCAAAACCAGAGGGATGCGCATATGCAAACTCGCTCACCCCAGCCAAATCGGCGGCTAACAGTACAGCATTGTCATCTGCAAATGGTGCTCCTACCGCAATATTTTCTCTCAGCGTGCCAAAGAATAACGTGACATCCTGTGGCACATAGCCAATCGCCCGACGTAACTCTGCTGGATCAATTTGTCGGACATCCACCCCATCCACCATGACGGAACCCGAGGTCGCCTGATACAAACCCAACATCAAACGTTCAATGGTAGTTTTTCCTGAACCCAGCCTACCTATAACGGCAACTTTCTCACCAGCTTTAATTTTAAATGAAACATTTTTAAGAGCAGGCGTATCTCTGCCAGGATAATTGAAGGTCACATCCTTGAATTCAATTTCACCTTTAAAGCCACTACGATGCAAGAAACTAGCTTCTTCAGGTCGCTCCACTGGCAACTTCATATAGCTTTCCACACTTGCAAGTGAGCTTTTAGCAGCATGAAATTGCATTAACAGCCCTGCCACCTGACCTAACGGTGCCAATGCACGACCAGAAATCATGGTTGCAGCAATTAATCCCCCCTGTGTTAATTGATTATCCATAATCAGATAAACACCCGAGATGATCACAATCACATTCACTAGCTGCTGAATAAACGAAGCAAAATTAATGGTGGTTGTCGACATCAGTTTTAGACGGCCACCAATTTGCGATAGAAAAACTGAAGTTCTTTCCCATTTTCGTTGAATATCGGATTCGGCGCCCATCGACTTCACCGTTTCAATACCAACCAAACTTTCAATTAACGTTGCATTTCGTTGTGCGGAAGCACGTTGACTCATTTCAGATAGTTCTTGCATCTTACTTTGGGCAATAATCCCAAAAATAGTGACTAGCAGTAAACCAATCAACGCAGGTAAGACAAGCCAAGGGCTCAGCCAGACTAAAACAATTAAGAATAATATAGAGAATGGGACATCCACTAACGCAGACACTGAAGCCGATGCAATAAAATCTCTAACAGATTCAAACGAACGTAAATTGGCAGCAAAAGAACCGACTGATAACGGACGATGCTCCATACGAATACCAAGTACTCGTTCCATGATCAATGAAGACAGCTTTACATCAACCCGCTTACTAGCTAGGTCAATCACATACCCTCGAACAGTCCGAAGTGCAAAATCAAAAGAGAGAACAAGCACAGCGCCAATCGCTAGCACCCACAAGGTATCAATCGCATGGTTAGGAACCACGCGATCATAAACGTTCATAGAAAATAATGGGAACGCCAGCGCAAACAAATTGATAAGGATTGCAGCTAACAAAGCATCTTTATAAAAATGAGATGCATCTTTCATCACACCCCAAAACCAATGCTTAGATCGGATATGGCCTAATTGAGGGGCCCTATTATCGAACTTGAATTTAGGGCGAACAAAAATCACCTGTCCGCTGTAGCGATCTTTTATTTGCTGGATAGGAAGCTCATCCGCGCTTTCTGGCGATTCAGGCCACTGCACTTTGGCAATACCATCATCTGAGATATCTAACAGTACGCATGCTTCACGGCCATCTAATAATAAAATGGCAGGCAACAGATGTGGTTTGATTTCATTTAGAGACCGTCTAACAACACGCGCAGTTAAATTAGCTCGCGCAGCAGCCCTAGATACCAATCTTGGTGTTAGACGATTATCAACTAAGGGTAAGCCAGCAGAAAAAGCCTCTTTTGTGAGCGTTGCACCATGCAACTTGCCAATCGATACCAAACAATCTAGCAAGGGATCAAAATGTAATTGGTGTTCCCCAATATTCCATTCGGACATAACTCTCCACTTTCAATTTGGTGCAATCTTTCGAAAATTTAAGTATTCGATAGTTGCTATCGCTTCTTATAGGTCGTAGGCTTTAGAGGGTGCATTCTAACTTGCATTGCGAATTGTAATTGCAAACTATTCTTACATCCTTGACTCAGTATACACAGACATGGCTAAAATCACGTTCTTTGGCGGAAAAATGAGCACCCCAGAAGTGCTTACGGTCGATATGACATCCACTCCTCAATCTTTAACTGAAATAGTCAGGGAACAAGGACTTCCACTTTACTGGCGGTGTGGTCATGGGACCTGTGGTGCTTGCGCTGTTCATCTGCACTTTCAAAATCGGCAAGCCTCTTTTTCAGTCATCTTAAGTAACAAAGAAAAAAATGTCATGCTAAGACATCAGCTTATTTCCAAAGAAGCTCATGCAGAAGAACAGATTGTTCAAACTAATGAAATCTGGCGATTGGCTTGCCATGTTTACCCAGATCAATTAGATGACTTATTAGTCACATGGTAATCATAACAGAAGTAGAAAAACCATGTAAAAGAGGACAAAGATTATACAGTTACTTGCATGCCATCAAATGCAAAAGCGACAGCTTCAGGTAGTAAATTGGCATGCGCAACGGCATCAATTTCATGAGTCATATGAATAAGATACGTTTGTTTGGCCCCTATTTTTTGGGAAAGAGAAACCGCCTCATCTAAGCTTAGATGTGTATAGTGTGGCTTAAATCGAAGACAATCCAAGAACAGCACATCCAAACCAGATAAAAGCTCAAATGAAGTCTCTGGGATCGTAGATACATCCGTTAACCATGCAACATTTTTGATTCGGTACCCCAAAATCGGCCACTTTCCATGCAATAAAGGAATAGGCACAACTATCGTCTGATTCACATCAAAAGGGACATCAACTGAATTTGCTGTCAAAACAGGTCTTTCCCAATGCTCTGTTGGCGGGAAAAGTGTGTAATCAAACCTTGTCTGAATATTTTCAATGGTAAAAGCATTCCCATACAAAGGAATCGCTGCTTTTTGCCGAAAACAAAACGCTCTCAGGTCATCAATTCCGTTTAGGTGATCCGCATGAGGATGGGTGTACAACACCGCATCTAAATGCTTCAAGTTTTCTCGTAATGCTTGGGATCGAAAATCTGGGCCTGTATCAATAACAATACTCGTCGCTTCATCAAGGATATGACAACTTGCGCGTGTGCGAACATTTTTAGGTAACCGCGTTTGGCAAACGGAACATTCGCAACCAATTACAGGGGTACCCGCAGAAGATCCCGCCCCCAAAACGGTCACTTTCATTGCAACACAACTTTGCGTTCATTAGGCACATTAAATAACCTCAAGAAGTTATTCGTCGTTTCAGTGGCAACCTGAGTTAAAGAAATCGATTTTAGGGTAGCAATTTCTTCTGCCACATGAACAACTAAAGCCGGATGGTTTAGTTTCCCTCTGAATGGTACTGGCGCCAAATAAGGAGAGTCCGTTTCAATAAGCAATCGATCTAATGGAACAAACTTAGCAACTTCTTTTACTTCTACTGCATTCTTAAATGTTACGATTCCAGATAAGGAAATATAAAAACCAAGATCCAACGCTTGTCTCGCAACCTCTACAGATTCGGTAAAGCAGTGCATCACACCGCCAATTGCATTCGCCCCTTCAGAACGCATCATGTTGATAGTGTCTTCAGCAGAGGCTCTGGTGTGAATAATCAGCGGTTTTTTGATTTGCCTTGCCGCTTGAATATGCGTTGCAAAGCGCGCTCTTTGCCAGGCCAAATCACCCGTTAAGCGGTAATAATCCAACCCCGTTTCACCAATAGCAACCACCGCTTCGTCTGCTGCTAACGAACATAACTCTTCTACAGAATACTCCGCTTCATTTTCATGATCTGGATGCATACCAACAGATGCCACAAAACGGGCATCTTGCTTAGGCAAAGATAGGACAGAAGATAAACCAGCACGATCCACAGCAACAACTAATGCCATTTTTACGTGGTTGGCATCCATTGCCGCCAAATGTTTTGGCAACTCAGAAATAAGATCAGGAAAATTTAAATGACAGTGCGAATCGATAAACATAGAAAAAATTACATTGTGTGAGTCGAACGGTTGGACTGTAAGTGCCCACCCAAAATACCTTCAATTTTATTTTTAGCAGCAACACCAAATTCATTGCTACTAAACTGAACACCAATACCTTGAGAACGGCTACCCTGTGCGCCAGGCGGCGTAATCCAAACCACTTTACCGGTAACAGTATATTTTGTTGGTTCATCTAACAAGGCCAATAACAAAAATACCTCGTCCCCCAAATTATAAGGTTTGCCAGTTGGCACAAACAAACCACCACCTTGGATAAATGGCATATATGCCGCGTATAGGCTCGCTTTTTCTTTGATCGTCAACGACATCACGCCAGGGCGTGCGGCGGCAGATTTTACTTGCTCATTCATTTCAACGCTTTCTACTTAAATTGAACATATCGAATTTAAGAAACACTTCGTTGCGACTTTGCGATTAACGCATAATAACCAAGCAACCAATTTTCTAACACTAACTTAGTATTCAACGGATGATTAAGAATTCTCTTATCTTCAGCAACGGAGGATGACAGAGTAATCAATCCTGACAATGATAATTTTGCAGTAAGATCAAAAATATCTTGATGTCTGCTTGAGAAATATCTAGGTATATTACCAGAACATCCCATGATAAGGTCATACAACCATTTAGACAACCAATCATGCAGAATTGATAAGTTTATTTTCGACCATTCCGCCGCCATTCTTACAGGGTCTTTACCTTGCATTAACGGATTGACCAACCAATCTAACACGCCATTTAAATGATCATACTCGGGCATTTGACGGTATTTGATTGCTTGTAAAGGCATTCCACCAGCCAAATCTAGTACCGATGCATCAAGTGTTTTTTCTACAGATAGCCAAGCCAGAGCATCTTCACGATCAGGAGGGGGTAAAGCTACCTTTTGGCAACGGCTACGAATAGTAGGCAGTAATCTGCTTAACTGTTCGCACACCAACACAAATACGACATTATTAGGTGGCTCCTCTAAGGTCTTTAACAAAGCATTTGCGGCGGCCACGTTCAAACGATCTGCCATTGGAAGAAAAACCACTTTTCTGCCACTACGATGAGATGTGAGTTGAACAAAGCTCTCTAATTCACGAATCGCTTCAATAGAGATCCATAATCCAGAACGTTTACTTACATCAGCATCCTCGTCAGTTGCCATTTCAGCAGGAGGCAATATTTTCCTAAAATCAGGATGATGCCCTTGTAAGAACCAGTTGCATCCATTACATACACCACATGCCTCGCCATTTGATGAAGGTGCCTCACACAACAAATGCATAGCAAAGGCTTCAGCAAATTCCTTTTTCCCCGAACCGGTAGGGCCATGAAATAAAATCGCATGCGGCAAACGATCTTGGCGATGAATTAAGCTATCCCAAACCGTTTTGTGCCATTCAAATATTCGAGGTTTTACAACAGCAACACCATCAGTTTCATCCATGTCGTTTACCTTCTAGGTAGTTACTGATTATGGTTTGAAGATCTGTTTGAATAACTGAAATGGGGCGATTAGCATCAATCAAATGAAATCTTAAAGGATCTCGCGCTGCACGAAGTAAGTACGCCTCTCTCACCCGCTCAAAAAAAGTAATATCTAGTTCTTCAAAGCGATCGGGATTTCTCGCCTGTCTAACACGCTCAAAACTAACTTCAGGTGGAACATCAAATAACAACGTTAAATCTGGTTGAAAATCAGCATGAACCCAATGTTCTAACATACTAATCTTTTCGATAGAAAGCCCACGACCGCCACCTTGATAAGCGTAAGACGCATCCGTAAATCGATCACAGACAACCCATTTCCCTTCTTGTAACGCGGGAAAGATCGTTGATTGCAAATGTTGTTGCCTAGCAGCAAACATTAACAATACCTCTGTTTCAATACTCATCTCTTGGTGTAAAACTAATTCGCGTAAGCTTTCTCCAAGTGGCGTGCCACCAGGTTCACGCGAAACAACGAGAGGTACGCGCAACGCATTTAAATGATCAACTAACCATTTAAGATGCGTGGTTTTACCAGCACCATCCACTCCTTCTAATGAAATGAAATGTCCGGTCGTAGCAAGGCGGGTATTTAGAAACATAAGAATATCTACACTTAATATCAGTTTAAACAACTGATTAAATAAAACAGCCCCTATGAAAGGGGCTGGTAGGCAACCTAAAAAACAAGGCTAGTTAAGCACCTAACTGTTCAGCCCAAGTCAACGCACTAATTTGCGCTTTATTTAGCATTTCTGGATCAATTTGCAATTGTGAAGCAAGCGATTCAACCTCTTGTAACTCAGGATTCTCACAAGCAATCGCCAAGTTCAAGAATGGGCCATATAGACCATCACGTGTTAGTAATGCATCGCGTACAGGCTCTGGTAACAATAGATTATCCAGCACTTTATCCATTGGCATTTCAAGCATTACGTCAAGCAGCGAGAACACACCAACGATAAATAGATTGTCGCGATCATGACCTTCTAAGAAATTTTGACCAATTAACTCAACAAAACGTCCGCGAGTAATTGCCAACTTCATTAGTGCAGAAGCCCCTGGAGTTTCTGCAGCAGCTGTCACTAATAATAAGGTCAACCAACGATATAGTTTTTGATAACCTAGAATAGTCACCGCGTGTTTGAACGACTGAATCTCACAAGACAATCCAAAACCTGCGGAGTTAATGTAGCGCAACAATTTAAAAGATAACGCAACATCACGTTTTAATGCATTTTCAATATCTTTAATCTCTGCATTATTTCTAAGCATATTAAGAAGAGACAAGATGTTTGCATACGCAGGATTAATTACTTTTGCAGCCAATGTTTCTGGGTGGGCAAAATAGTAACCTTGGAAACCATCAAATCCGGCCTCATGCAACTGGCGGAACTCTTCTTTTGTTTCCACTTTTTCAGCAATAATCTGAACCGGATAACGTCTAATACTCTTTGCTAACTCAATAGCCTGTGCCATACCTAATAACTGCACATCCAATTTTACATAGTTAGCAACTTCTAGGAATGGCGCCGTTTGTGGCGACAAAACGAAATCATCCAAAGCAATCGAAAAGCCTTGAGAGCGAAGTTCTTTTACACGCTGCAAAATAGCAGGTGTTGCATTTACCGTTTCTAATACTTCAAGAACAGCTTTTTGCGGCTGTAACAACTCAAGAAAGTTACTTTGCAGCATTGCCTGGGCGACGTTGATAAATGCCAACTTATCGCCAACAAGCCACTCAGCACCCATATTAGATAAAGTGTTTACCAGAATATTGGTACCAGCTTGCAAATCACTAGAAAACTCGGCAGAAGAAGCGGCAGCATTTAAACGAAATAAAAGCTCATAGCCAATTAGCTTTTGATGTCTGTCTAATATTGGCTGTCTACCGATGAAAGCATTCGTATTTTGCTGAGTCATATAGCGTCAATTAATTAATTCAAGAAGAGATAAGGGCAAACAAATGCCACATAGACATTTGATCACCCTTTATAAGATCAAATCAAGAGGCAAAATCAAATAAAGGTGCGGCTTGATCCGTTCCAAGTGCAGTTAAGAGGTCTTCCATATCCAATACTAGAACAACAGATCCATCACCAGACAATGTCGCACCAGCAATCCCTTTAGGTTTAATGTTTTGTAGTGGTTTGATCACTACATCATCACGACCAACAAACGAATCAATCGCTAGTACGAAAGAAGTTTCCGCAGACTGCATTAGCACACCAAATGAAGGTGGCTTATTATCATGCCAACCAATTAGTGCCGCGAGTGAGCGTACTGAAAGAATTTCATCACGCACAACCATTGTCGCTTTACCAGAAACTTGCTGAATATCATTTTTCGCAAGTGGGATAATTTCACGGACCATTGCTAGAGGCACTGCAAATGGCTGATCACATACACGGACGACCAACACTGGCAGAATCGCCAAGGTCAACGGTAAGCTAATCGTGAATCTAGTACCTTCACCAGGTACAGAGTTAATATCAATTCTACCGTTCATTTTTTGGATGTTAGTTTTCACTACATCCATGCCTACACCACGTCCAGAAACGCTCGAAATTTGGTCTTTTGTTGAAAACCCTGGCAAGAAGATTAGTTGCAGACTCTGCTTATCATCTAAATTATTGGCATCTTCCGCACGCAGCAAACCTTTTTCGATTGCCTTTTGGCGAATCATTTCAGGTTTCATACCTTTGCCATCATCGGTGATTTCAATCAGGATATGATCACCAACTTGCGTGGCGCTTAACTGAACTAAACTCTTCTCAGACTTGCCAAGAATCAAACGATCTTCCTTGGTCTCAATACCGTGATCCACGGCATTACGAACCAAGTGAACAAGTGGATCGTTCAAATCTTCGATCATTGTCTTGTCGAGTTCGGTTTCTTCTCCGGTAATAACTAACTCGACATCCTTACCTAATTGACGCGCTAGGTCACGCGCCAATCGTGGATACTTTTGGAACAGTCGTCCAATTGGTTGCATCCGCGTTTTCATCACTGCATTTTGCAGATCAGAAACAAGCAAGTCCAATTGACCAATTGCCTCATCGAGTGAGCGAAGCGTTAACTGATCATTCTTACCTTGCAAGATATCAGTACGTAATGTGGTTAGGCGGTTTTTGGTCAGCCCAATTTCACCGGACAAGTTCAACACCTGATCTAGACGATTCGTATCAATACGAATCGTCGTTTCTTGCGTTGTTAGTTGCTGAGTAGATTGCTGCCCCCCACTTGGCAAGGTAGGTGCTAGCGCACGCTGTGCTGGTGGGGTATTTTCTGGGGTACGAACAACAGCTTGTTCAAGCACTGGAGCAGAAGTCTGTGACATAGCAGGTGTCTCCACTGGCGTAGGAGCGGAAGTTGCAACAGGCGTTGTCCCTAGTAGACCATGATACAAGGCATCCCAATCAGGCTCACCACCATTAGCTGTAATCGGAGCCGATGATGAAGCAACCGTTTGGGCGACAACGACTTTTTCTGGTTCAGGAGTAGGCGCTGCTGCGGCGGCAGTCATCTGTGAAGGCATTTTTCCATCAAGCACTGCGTCTAGCGCATCCAGTAACGCTTGGGGTGCACCATTTGGCTGACGTTTTTGAGATAGATCACCAAACATTTCTCGAACGACACCAGTAGATGCGAGGATGTAATCAAGAATTTCAGCAGATAGCTTCATTTCTCCATTACGCAGCTTATCAAAAAGATTTTCCGTACGATGACATAAGGTAACTAATGCTTCGACATTTAAAAATCCTGCGCCACCTTTAATCGTGTGAAAACCACGAAAAATGTCGTTAAGCAGGGTTTTATCTTCGGGTCTTTTTTCAAGTTCTACTAGTTTGTTATCTACATCAGACAACATATCAGACGATTCTGTCAGGAAATCCTGAAGCAACTCTTCCATTCCGCCAAAATCACTCATCTCGCTACCCTCGCTGCCTTGGTTATTTATTATCGCCTACTATTGTTATAGCTCTAGAAACCTAAGCTAGCCAACAAATCATCAACTTGTTGTTGATCTGTGACAATATCGCTTCGGCCTTCCGCATGGATCACTGGGCCATTTTCTAGCTGAGTATGTTCTTCTGGTTTGCGCTCTGCACCTGGCGTGTATTCAACAAGGAAATTATAGAGCTGGGCTTCCATTTCTTTTGCCATCTCAACAATTTTCTTAATCACTTGACCAGTTAAATCTTGGAAATCTTGCGCCATCATAATATCAAGCAACAAGGCATCCGTTTGTTTGGTTTCTGTTTTGCTTCTGTGTAAAAAGGTTCTTGTATCTGCAACAAGTACTTTAAACTCTTCTACACTGAGTTGGTTTGCAAACAACTTATCCCAACGCTGGTTTAATACATCTGAGTCTTCAGAAAGCTTTTCTTGAAGGGGTTTAGCCACATCAACAGCAGATAGCACTTTATCAGCAGCTTGCTCGGTCAACTTAGCAACATAAGCCAAACGATCTTTTGCATCTGGAATCGCTTCTGCGACCACTTTTTCCAATGATTTATCGTAGCCAAGCTCACGCAAAGTATCATGCAATTTACGCGTGATATGCCCAATTTGAGCAAACATTGATTTTGCAGGTTCAACCATGTCACTCGTTACGCCAGCACCTGAAGTTTCTTCTTTTGCAGCGTCTGCGGGCGCGGCTTCGTGAGCTGCATTAGTTGCAACGATGCTATCAAACAGTGCTTCTAAATCTGCTGAATCACCGCTCTCAAAATTTCTATCGCTCACAAGACTCTCCTTATTTTCCGACGTTCTGGAAAATTTTATTCAGTTTTTCATCCAGAGTAGCAGCAGTGAATGGCTTCACAATGTAACCGCTTGCACCTGCCGTTGCCGCCTCAATAATATTTTCTTTTTTTGCTTCAGCAGTAATCATGAGGAAAGGAAGTGCTTTTAAGCCTGGGTCTGCACGGACCGCCTTTAAAAGCTCAATGCCAGTCATATTTGGCATATTCCAATCAGACACTACAAAATCAAATTGACCATTTTGTAGTTTATGAAGTGCGATTTGACCATCTTCAGCTTCGTCAACGTTTGAAAAGCCTAGTTCTTTCAGAAGGTTACGCACAATACGTCTCATGGTAGAAAAATCATCAACCACCAGAAACTTCATGTTCTTATCAGCCATGCTTGCCCTCACTTAATCTGTCGTGATCTTCTTTTACAACAGATATTTTAACTCAACAGTAGTGGTCGAATAGTTTCCGCCAATACAACCGGATCGAATTTTGCCACATACGCATCAACACCGACACTGTTACCCATTGCTCTGTTTGCATTAGAAGACAGGGATGAATGCATTACGACAGGAATACCTTTGAAACGCTGATCGGCTTTAATGTGTTTTGTAAGCACATAACCATCCATTTCAGGCATTTCTGCATCAACTAAAATTAGTTTGAGATGTTCATTTAGCGATTCGCCATCGCCCTGTATACGTCCAGCTAAATTCTGTAGCTTTGTCCAAGCTTCTTTACCATTGTTGGCTTGATGGTATTTCACGCCTAGCTTATCAAGCACACTGGTAATCTCTTTACGAGCAACAACAGAATCATCACAGAAGAACATATAAATATCTTCTCTCAACTGTGTTGACTGTACATCAGGGACAATCTTTTCACCAATAACAGATGAAAGAATTTGCTCAACATCCAAAATTGAAACCAACTTACCATCAGGCAGCTCCGTTACCGCAGTGATAAGCCCTTGGCTACCTGCTAGCATGCCTTCTGGCGCCCTAACCTTATCCCAATCCACGCGAATGATTCGATCCACTTCATCGACCAAAAATGCCTGGGTATGTCGGCTGAATTCTGTCACGATCATCGTTTGTTCACTGCTTTGGTTCTGGCCTGGGCTGACAAACTTAGATAGAGAAATAATTGGGATAATATTGCCGCGTAGAGAGATAACACCTTCCACACCAGATGGCATATTTGGTGTCTTGGTAATATGAGGGGTTTGCGAAACTTCTCTTACTTTGAAGACGTTAATCCCGAAGATTTCGCCAGTACCTAGCGAGAACAACAAAATCTCCATTTTGTTGGATCCAGCCAGTTTTGTTCTAGCATCAATGCTGTCTAGCAGGTTTTCTTGTGCCTTATTACTCATCTCATCCACCCATTGGGAATTCTAAGAATAGTGTTATTTTGAATCAATCCAATATTGCGAATTAGTTGATCACTCAGTACCCAATAAACGAGTTAACGTTTCGGCAAGGCGCTGAGGTTCAAACTTTGCGACATATTCATCTACACCAACCGAATGGCCCAACTTCTGGTTTTGCATACCAGACAGGGATGAATGCATTAGGACAGGAATTCCGCGAAATCTTGGGTCTGATTTAACGTTCTTGGTGAGCATGTAACCATCCATCTCTGGCATTTCAACGTCTGTTAAAATGAGGTTAACAATATTCTTCATTTCTTCGCCATTTGCCTCGGCTAAGGCGGCCATTTTTTCTAGCTCATCCCAAGCTTTTTTACCATTGATGGCGGAGAAGTACTTCACCCCCATCATTTCTAAAGTGGTTGAGATTTGCTTACGGGCAACGGCAGAGTCATCCGCAAAGTAAACCGTTTTGGGTTTAGGCAACGGTTTAATGTTTTGATAACTCATTTGGTCATCATAGTTACTGGTTTCTGATAGGACTTTTTCTACGTCCATCATCATCACTAATTTGCCAGTATCTAGTTCGGTAACTGCAGTGATAATACCGCCCATCTGAGCAGTTAGCATATCAGGAGGGACTCGCATCTGTGACCAGTCAAGCCTTAAGATAGTATCCACTGCTTCTACCAAGAAACCTTGGGTATGACCGTTATATTCAGTCACGATCATAATTTCTGGCTTCGCATCTGTATGGATGCCGGTATATTTGGCTAGGTCGACGACAGGCACAAGCGCACCACGCAGACTTACCATGCCCTCAACACAAGCCGGCATTTCAGGCGCATGCGTAATCTCAGGCGTCCGCATGACCTCTCTGACCTTAAACACGTTGATACCAAAATTTTCTCTACGACCAGTTCTTTGGTCTGTACCAAGTGTAAAAAGCAGAATCTCCAACTTGTTGGTTCCTGCAAGTTTTGTACGTGCATCAATTTTTTTGAGTAGTTCGGACACGTTTAAACTCCATCAGCATTATCTGGCGAACAGCGTATTTTGCAATTCTTTGGCGAGTGCTACTTTTTAATTCTACTTCGAAGTTACTTCACACTCTTTTACAGCACTCATGTTTACATTCTGTGCATAAATTACAGGAGTTGCAAGGTCAAATCACATCTCATGGCAATATTTATTTGATAAACATGCCAACTTAGGTAGGGAAACATAAGTAATTGCTACTTTTTGGCGAGTATTAAACCTTATGGTCAGTCGCCTTGAGCGCATTTACTGCAGCCAACGATTGCAACACTTCCCTTTAATTAGGGAGCGATTATTCCTTATTAATAAGAAAAAAGGATTGAGTTGAGTCAACTCAATCCTTCCTTCATGCGAGATAACGCAAATCTAATTAACTACCAACAATACCATTGTCTAGTCGACGAATTGCAACTGTCGCAGAGCGTGGGCGTCCTTTGCCGTTAGGCCAAGCGCTTACAGCCAATGGATTTGCTGGATCAGATCTTTCACTTGCTGGTTCACCAGGGTGTTGGATGTTAATAAACAAGGTTTTCATGTCTGGCGTCATGGTAATGCCAGTAATCTCACATCCATTTGGACCAGTTAAGAAGCGTTTAATCATGCCTGTATTGATATCAGCAACTAGCATCTGATTGTTACCCATACCCGCATATTCTTTTGCATCTAGGGTGCTTGTAGACACGTCTGTCTGAATCCATAACAGGCCGCGAGGATCCACCCACAAGCCATCAGGGCTACCAAACACGTCGCCTTTGATATTGCCTTTATGCTCTGGCTTAGAAGAAGCTGGATTACCTGCTTGAACAAACAAATTCCAAGTGAACTTGGTCGCAGTTTGTCCTCCGACTTCTTTCCAACGAATAATCTGGCCAAACAGGTTATTGTTGCGTGGGTTGGCGGCATCTGCGGTAGGTTTGCCATCTTTACCACGCTCGCTATTGTTGGTCAGGGTACAGAAAACCTCTCTTGTATGAGGGTGTACGGTTGTCCACTCTGGACGATCCATTGGGGTTGCACCAACCACATCGCCCGCTTGACGTGCTTTAATGACAACATCACCTTGATTTGCGAAGCCCTTGTCTTCAGTCAAGCCATTTTTACCTTGAGTCAGTTCAATCCACTCACCACTTCCATCTGCTTTAAACTTTGCGACATATAAAGTGCCATGATCTAGCAGCGTCATATTGTGCGCACGGTTATTTGCATCATATTTATCTCTGGAAACAAATTTATAGATGTACTCAAAGCGCTTATCGTCGCCCATATACACTACTACACGACCATCTTCAGCGATAATGGTTGCAGCACCTTCGTGACCCATGCGACCTAATGCAGTACGTTTAACTGGTGTGCTGTTAGGATCATATGGATCAATCTCGACCACCCAACCAAAGCGGTTAGATTCATTTGGCTCAACGGCGGCGTTAAAGCGCTGATCAAATTCATGCCAACGGTAACCAGCGCCTTTGTCATTAATTCCGTAGCGTTTTTCTAGCGCATTCGCTTTTGGCGTAACAAAGTAATCTTGCCAGTTTTCTTCACATGTTAGGTAAGTTCCCCATGGGGTATGACCATTTGCACAGTTAGCAAATGTACCATTCACTTGATCACCAGTTGGATTTGCATTCGTTTTCATTAATGCATGACCAGAAGCTGGACCAGCAATCTTCATTGGTGTTTCCGCTGTAATACGACGTGCGTATTCAGATGGCCATACATTCCACTGATTTTGGTGATAACGCATATCAACAATTGACACGCCATGCGCAGCTTGTGACTTCTTCACTTTTTCAGCAGTCCAAGTTGCTTGACCATCTGGATGCAACAATCCATCGTCCACATATTCGTGGTTCACTGCCAGCAAGCCTTGATCAGAATTAGTTGACCCAAGTGGAAATGGAAAAAACCACATGCCATCATGATGCATACCCGCTTGTAATGCTTGCTCTGCGGCGGTGTTACTACCATCGGCTTTGAATGTTGGCATGCCTTTAAAACTACCGACAGGATCGCCCCAAGCATAAACCACTTCTGCCACATAGCCATTTGGCACAATGACTTTATCGGTAGTCGAAAGTGGAACTGGGGTAAAACCAGCAGATGAACCATTACCAGTAGATGCACAGCCTGTTAACCCTACAGTTGCACCAGCAGCTAAAGCGGATCCGACAGAAACTTGCATGAAACCACGGCGTGACAATCTCATGCCAAGTACTTGGTCAAAGGACGGATTATCTGTTGGGTTATTAATTTGATCTGGATTACAGTATGCGTTGCTCATTACTTTGGCTCACTGGTTGATTGACCAAAGAAATGTAGCAATTAGATATGACGTAAAGATGAATAGAATGTGACGAGAATATTTAGGATTTGTTGCAGCAATTGGCGGTTAATCTTAATAAGCAACGGGGATAGGATCAAGGCTACGCCACATAAACCACGTTGCAACGGTCCGATACGGGGCCCATCTTTCAGCAAAGACAGCCAATTTACTCACAGCAAATGGATATTCCCACCCATAGTGTTTAGCTACTGCGCGTTGCAAACCAATATCATCAAGAGGCAAAACATCTTGTCTTAGCAAATGAAAGATGAGGAACATTTCCGCCGTCCAACGTCCTATTCCCCTTACATCTGTTAACGCTTTTATCACTTCTTCATCTGTCATTTCATGAAAATGAAGTGGATTAATTTTCCCCTCTACAAAGTGCTTAGAAAGGTCAACAATGTATTCCACTTTGCGCTTAGATAGACCCTCTTGTCTTAACAACTCACCATCGATAGCCAAAATCGACTCTGGCGAAATACTACCTAATCGATTCAGTAGACGTTGCCAAATACTTTCCGCTGCTTTTACAGAGATTTGTTGCCCGACAATCGCATTTGCCAATGTTTTAAAGGCATCGCCACCGCCACTTAGTGTTTCCCCTCTATATGCTTGAAACAAACCTACCAACGCCAAGTCTTGATTTGATAGCACTCGAATAGCATCATCCCAATATTCAGGTGTTTTCTTAGTTGGCAGGTTCATTTACACATCTTTTTTAGTGTGCCTTAGCATTCACAGGCAACATAAGGCGATCAACATAAGCCAATCCAACGGCGGTAACTAAAAAGACTAAGTGAATCACCGTTTGAGAAATCAGCGTCTTAGTATCCATTTGAGTTGCGTTAATAAAGCTCTTCAGGAGATGGATACCTGAAATACTGATTAATGCCGTCGCTAATTTCACTTTTAAGACACCCGCATTAACGTGCGACAACCATTCGGGTACATCTTCGTGCCCATGCAAATCTAGTTTAGATACAAAAGTTTCGTACCCTCCAATCACCACCATAATGATGAGGTTACTTAGCATCACAACATCGATCAGGCCAAGTACAATCAGCATAATCTGAGTTTCGCCCATTGCATTCAGATCATGCACCAGATGCCATAACTCTTTTAAGAATGCCCACACATAGGCACATTGTGCCACCACCAAGCCTAGATAAAGCGGCACTTGAATCCATCGACTCCAAAAAATGAAGTTTTCAAGCTTTTGCTCTAAAAGATTTGTTTTACTGTCTTTCACCACTACCTCACAACCTTGTTTAACTTTGCTTATCGACTTGGAAACGATGTATTAATTCCCAGCAACCGTCATTTTCTCTACCAAAATAGAGCCGGTTTGTCGTGACGAATGAGGCAAGTGATCATTACCAACAGCTAAGATGCCTTTGAAAATATCCTTCAAATTGCCGGCAATTGTAATCTCTTCTACCGGGTAGGCAATCACCCCATTTTCCACCCAGAAACCAGCAGCACCTCGGGAGTAATCACCTGTCACAATATTGGTGCCATGTCCCATTAGTTCGGTAACCAGTAGTCCTGTCCCCATTTTGCGAAGGAGCTCGTCAAAGCTTTCTCCTGTCGAAGACAGAACTAGGTTATGACTTCCTCCGGCATTACCTGTGCTTTTCATTCCCAATTTTCTGGCGCTATATGAACCTAAGAAATAGCCTTCAACGACACCATTTTTCACCACGTAACGTTCTTTAGTTGCTACACCCTCATCATCAAACGAAGTACTAGATTGACCTTGTCGAATAAATGGAAGCTCTTGTAATTCGATAATTGGGGAAAACACTTGAGTGCCGAGTGAATCTAGCAAGAAAGAGGCTTGTCTATATAAAGACGTACCGCTCACGCCTTGTAAGAAATGTCCAATTAAACTTGCCGCAATAGGCGCTTCAAATAAGACCGGCACTTGGGTAGTTGGCACTTTTCTCGCATTTAAGCGGCGGATGGTTCGTTCCCCGCAACGATGGCCGATAGATTCAGGAGAGGCTAGCGAAGCAAATTGGCGACAAGAGTCATACCAATAATCTCGCTGCATTGAATCCCCCTCCTCCCCAATCACTGCGCAAGAAAGAGAATGACGAGAAGTCGGAATACCCGCTAAAAAGCCAAGAGAATTACCATATACAAAGTGGCTACTTTGAGTAGACAAACTAGCGCCATCGGAATTAGTGATTCTAGAATCAACCGCTCTAGCGGCATCTTCACAGCGTTTAGCAAGCGCAATACTTGCTTCTACAGAAATATCGGATGGATGAAATAAATCTAGGTCGGGAAACTCTGTCGCTAACATATCTGCATCAGCTAACCCAGAAAAAGGATCTGCAGCCGTATACCTAGCAATATTTAGCGCGGCGTCTACCGTAGACTCAATCGCTGCTTTTGAAAAATCACCCGTGCTCGCGTGACCTTTTGCTTGACCAACATAGACAGTGATTCCAAAGCCTTTATCACGATGATATTCAATCGTCTCGGTTTCCCCTAGCCGCACAGACACCGTATGACCAGCCCCTTCGGATACTTCAGCATCGGCTGCTGTTGCGCCTTTTTGCTTTGCATAAGCTAGCACATCGGTAACTAGTTGCTTGAGATCGTCTTGAGAATACGTAAATGGAGAGTTAGCCACGCAAATTTCCTGAGAAAACTAAACTATGATTAGAGTAGATAACCTGATGATCGTTCATCAGCATTCGCTGTTAATGTGAACGTCCGACAGGCATTTCAATGCCTAGAATGGTATGATAACAGCTTTGCAAGAGCAACTTACTTAGTTTGCCGCTATTACAGTCATTTGAACTAGTTTAAATCAGAAAACATCGAGATGAATCAGACAGAATATTACGACGACGATGAGCCACTTTACGATGGTCCGAGCAAATCTCAACGCAAAAGAGATATGCATGATCTACAAGATATTGGCGATGAACTCGTTGCTTTAGGCGTTGAGCAATTAAAAAAAATGGATCTGCCAGACCGTCTGTTTGATGCCATCATCGAAGCGAAGCGACTGACCGCACACGGTGCCATTCGTCGCCAATCCCAATATATCGGCAAGATTATGCGCAGTATCGATGCCGAACCGATTCGTGTTTATCTAGATGCATTAAAGCAACCAAGTGTTGAACATACTTCTTGGTTACATAAACTAGAACGTACTCGTGATCGCTTACTGACTGACTCGAAAGCGCTAACTGAATTAGTTGAAGAATTCCCTGAAGCAGATATTCAGCAAGTTCGTCAGTTAATTCGTAATGCGAATAAAGAAAAAGAGTTAAACAAGCCGCCAAAAGCTTATCGAGAACTCTTTCAACTACTAAAGTCTTTGACTCCACCACCTACGGTAGTGGGTGATGCATCATTAGAAGAAGGCAGTTTAGAAAGCGATGAGGATGAGTAATCCAACTAAGCTAAAAATTGGTTTAGTGTCTATTAGTGATCGTGCCAGTACGGGCGTGTATGAAGACAAAGGTCTTCCCGCTTTAACCGAGTGGTTTACGAATGCGCTAACGACGCCCTGGGAAATGGTCTCCAAGCTAATTCCAGATGAACAAGCTGAAATTGAATCCACCTTAAAGAATCTGGTCGATGAAGAAGGCTGCCATCTGGTATTAACAACCGGAGGTACAGGACCAGCGATTCGAGATGTCACACCAGAGGCGACATTGGCGGTAGCCGATAGAGTAATGCCGGGTTTTGGAGAACAAATGCGGCAAATTAGCCTAGCATTTGTCCCTACTGCTATTTTATCTCGGCAAGTTGGTGTGATTCGTAAGCAATCGTTGATTCTGAATTTACCAGGCCAACCAAAGGCCATTAAAGAAACGCTAGAAGGATTAAAAGCGGAAGACGGTAAGAGTTTGGTTCAAGGCATTTTTGCAGCCATTCCGTATTGTATTGATTTGATTGGTGGTCCTTACATCGAAACGAATCCGGAAGTAGTGAAATCATTTCGTCCTAAGTCTGCCATTAAACCCACATTTGCATCATGAACATCTTTAATGACCTGCTGCCTTTTTGGCTAAACCTAGTGCTGATAGGGTTGGCACTAGGCGGTTTAGTCATTGGGGGACGTTTTGCTAATTGGCGATTTTTCCTTAGTAATACAGGTCAACATGTTTTTCTTGGTTCCATTGTCATTGTTGCCTTCTTTTGGGAACTAGAAATCTCTATTCGTGCAGGCTTAGCCTTGCATCTATTAGGGGCAACGCTCATCACTCGCTTACTGGGCGGAGGTCTAAGCCTTTTTGCGCTAACCATCGTGTTGATTTTTCATACGATTTATCATGAGCAATACCAATCGGCTATTGCATTAAATCAGCTCATTTTAGTAGCGTGGCCTGTATTGGTCGCATCGTGCACCCAGTTGATTCAGGATAAATGGCTACCCAAAAATCTATTTATTTATTTACTTGGTGGTGGGTTTCTAACTGCCGCAATCAGCTTCGCTTCGTCCGGGCTATTGGCTGTAATTGCACTAGGTAGTTTAGGCGCATACTCATTTGATTATTTGCTAACCGAGTTTCTTCCTTACTGGTTACTTTTATCTTGGGCAGAAGCATTTCAAACAGGATTTTTGCTCACACTGATGGTGATATATAAACCAGAGTGGGTCAGCACATTCGTTGATACCAAATATTTTGGACCGAAGAGAAGTATCTGGAAAGATAAACCATGAACCAAGACGTATCAATTCATCGCTGTGGATGGGTGAACCTAGCCAACCCTTTATATATTGATTATCACGATCAGGAATGGGGCCGCCCTGTCTTCGATGATCAGCATCTTTTTGAAATGCTTACACTAGAAGGGGCGCAAGCAGGCCTAAGCTGGGAAACGGTTTTAAACAAAAGAGCGCATTATCGTAAAGTATTTGACGAGTTTGAGCCGAAAAGAGTCGCCGATTACCAAGATAGCAAGGTAATTGAATTATTAAATGACCCGGGCATTATCCGTAATCGGCTCAAAGTAGCCAGCACCATTAACAATGCAAATTGTTTTCTCCGCGTTCAAAAAGAACACGGCAGTTTTTCAAACTACTTGTGGCAGTTTGTCGATGGAAAACCCATTGTTTCCCGCCCCAATAGTTTCAGAGATGTACCTGCAAAAACAGAACTATCAGACAAAATATCAAAAGATTTGAGCAAAAAAGGCTTCAAATTCGTTGGATCGACTATTATTTATGCATATATGCAAGCAGTTGGATTAGTTGATGACCACGAAGTAAATTGCCTTTGTGTAACTGGAAAATTAAATAATGACTGAACAATTTCTACCATGTGTTGAGCACACATTAGGCGACCATCCTACCCATAGTATTATTTGGCTACATGGTTTAGGTGCGGATGGACATGATTTCTTCCCGATGACTAGTGAACTAGAATTACCTGAAGGTCAATCGGTTCGGTTTGTTTTCCCTCATGCGCCGATGCTCCCTATTACTGTCAACAATGGTTATGTGATGCGGGCATGGTACGACATTATTACGTTATCCGATGTCCATCGCACCGTTGATGCAGATGGCATCGCCAAATCATGCGCACAGATTCATGCGCTAATCGACCGCGAAGTGGAACGTGGCATCCCTGCTGAAAATATCTTACTAGCAGGATTCTCTCAAGGTGGCGTAATGGCTTACTACGCAGGGCTTTCATCCAAGCACTCATTAAGTGGGATTGTTGCACTATCCACTTATTTACCTAATGCAACCGAACTAGATAAACAAAGACAAGCGGCTAACTTTGATACGCCAATTTTTGCTGGCCACGGTACTTATGACCCAGTAATTCGTATTCAACTTGGGGAAGAAGCACTTCAGCAAGTACAAGATTGGGGTTACCCAGTTGAGTGGCACGAATATCCAACACCACATTCTGTATGTGCAGAAGAGATTGAAGACTTATCCGATTGGCTAATTAATCTTTGGCAAACAAAATAATGCGCGTTGTTTTTTATTCTGAAGGAGATTCCCGGCAGATTTGGGAAAAAGCCTTCCAACAATACTTACCTAACCTTGAATTAGAAGATTGGGAAACTGCACCAGCAGGGGCTGACTATGCAATTGCATGGAAACCACCTGTTCGCTTATTTGAAAAGCAAACCTCGCTGAAAGCGATGTTTGCCCTTGGTGCAGGCGTAGACGCACTTCTGCCTTTCTGCC
This sequence comes from Leeia speluncae, assembly GCF_020564625.1. Lineage (NCBI taxonomy): Bacteria > Pseudomonadati > Pseudomonadota > Betaproteobacteria > Neisseriales > Leeiaceae > Leeia > Leeia speluncae. Next base: position 247,290 of record NZ_JAJBZT010000006.1, on the reverse strand, counting down.
CCCCTAGCCTACCGCTTTATCGATTAGAAAACAGCGGAATGGCAGAACAAATGGCAGATTACGTCACACGCATGTTGCTAGATTGGTTTTATTACGATGCGCAGTATCGTCAGCAACAGCAAAAGTCTATCTGGCACCCACATCAGTTATTAAACAAGCAAGATTGGCCGGTTTGTGTATTAGGTTTAGGCCAATTAGGCGCTGTGGTGGCTAAACGCTGCCAGACGCTTGGTTTCCCCGTTATTGGTTGGCGTAATCAGAACATCCCTGTTGATGGCATCGAAACCGTTTATGGTCAAGAAGGGTTAACCAATGCACTTAGTCGATGCAAAGTGCTTGTTAATTTATTGCCATTGACCGCAGATACAGAGAATATTCTTTCCAAAGCACTATTTAGCCAGATGCCTAAAGGTAGTTATCTAATTAATATTGCGCGAGGTGCGCAGTTAGTAGAAAAGGATCTACTAGAAGCATTAGAAAATGGTCAGCTATCTGGTGCTGCGCTCGATGTGTTCAAGACTGAGCCGTTGCCGGCTAGCCACATATTCTGGTCTCATGCAAAGATCAGAGTAACCCCTCATATTGCAGGTATTACCCCCATGCAAGACTCGGTGGCTCAAATCGCCGCCAAGTTAACACTCGTACTAGAAGGCAAGTCACCAAGTGGGTTAGTAGATAGAACGAAGGGGTACTAACCAGCGGCTAGGCTAACCTGTAAAAGAACCAGCGTATCGCTGGTTTTTTTATTTTAAACAGTTTATTCCAACTATTCAGTATTTCTGAATTAAATCCAAATCTATCTGCATTGATTGGTTGATAAGCGCTTCTTACACTGTGTACACATCCCCCACACAATGAGGAGCACAATAATGAATGCTATTAATAAGCAAGAAATTCAATCAAAAGATCACCTACATACAGGTAATCGCTATCAAATTAGCGCACATCCACACCACCATCGACTTTATCAAGTAGAACTGAATACAGAAGCACTAACTCTGTTCATCGAACGTACTGCGCATATTAGCAGCCAGAATTTAGAATATATTCCCTACATGCGATTTGTCATTGCATCTATCTTGGCTGAGTTGGTCGATACAGACTTTAAACGTAGGTTGCGCGCAATTATTCACGATAGAGAATCTGGCGGGTTCACCATCGGCTTACAAGAAAGCTCGATCGACAAAGAGGTATATATCAAATTTGGCACTGCGATCAGTCATCTAATTGGCACAGCAAATTTTGATGCCATGTCAGGTACTTACTATGCAAGGTTTCTGGTTAAAGACACGGACACGAGCGACTCTTACCTAAGACAAGCATACCGCTTATTTACCTTACATACCGATGGTACATTTGTTGATGAGCCAACAGATTGGCTACTCATGATGAAGTTCGAAGAACTGAATGCAAGTGGCGGCGAGTCTCGCTTACTGCATTTGGATGACTGGGAAGATCTACCCACCTATAGTCAACACCCACTGGCAAGCTATGAGTTTACTTACAAGGCTCCGCCCTCAAAAAATGTGCAGCAATCGATTCAACGACGAACTTTTTTTCTACAAAATGATAAACCATGCATTTGCTTCATTGATCAATTTGTTTGTCCAGAAACGATTGAACATGCAACATGGCTTAAAAATTTATCCGACTCAATGGAAAATGCACCAGAAACACGAGCAATGCCTCTACCTGTTGGCCAGTTAGTTATGATTAATAACGCATTTTGGTTACACGGTAGAGCTGCATTTGAAAAGCATCCTGAATTACACCGTGAACTTATGCGTCAGCGAGGTACTTTCTCGAATCACTAAGATACATTTAAAAGAATTGCAGTGTCTCTAGCTAAAGCAAACACTGCAATTCATCAAAGAAACTCGCTGTAAAAGGGTTGTTCAGATGAGCACACAGTACGATTACATTATTATTGGTGGCGGAATTGTTGGCCTATCTACCGCATTTGAAATTACGCAAAAAAAGCCAAACGCCTCCATTCTCCTATTAGAAAAAGAATCTTCACTAGCCGCCCACCAGACCGGACACAATAGTGGTGTCATTCATTCTGGCATTTATTATAAACCGGGTAGTTTTAAAGCGAAGTTTGCTCGTGATGGCAATCAATCCATGATTGAATTTTGCGAAAAACACGATATAGCGTATGAATTATGTGGAAAAGTGATTGTTGCTACAAAAGTAGAGGAATTACTTCACTTAGATAACCTATATCAACGTGGCTTACAAAATGGACTTTCGATTAAACGATTAAATCCAGAACAATTAAATGAAATTGAACCGCATGTAAGTGGATTAGAAGCAATCCAAGTGCCTAGTGCAGGGATTGTGAATTACAGACAAGTCTGCGAAACCTTTGCTAAATTGGTTACATCATCAGGTGGAGAAATTTTGTTAGATACCCAAGTAACCAACCTATCCTATCAAAATCAATTTGTCATCGTTAAAACAAAGCAACAAGAATTTATTGGCAAACACGTCATTAACTGTGCAGGCTTATACAGTGACAGAGTCGCCAACATGGCAGAACCAACGGCAGATCTCAAAATTATTCCATTTAGAGGTGAGTACTTTGAATTAAAGCCGGAGAAACGCCATTTAGTAAAACACCTTATCTACCCGGTCCCAAATCCTTCTTTCCCATTTTTAGGTGTACATTACACGAGGATGATTGGAGGGCACGTAGAAGCTGGGCCAAATGCCGTGCTCGCGCTTTCTCGTGAAGGCTATCAGAAATCAGATATCAATCTGAAAGATCTAATTGAAGTCCTTCAATACAAAGGTTTTTGGCAGTTAAGTGCCAAGTATTGGAAAGAAGGGCTAGAAGAAATGGTGAGATCCTTTAGTAAAGCCGCTTTTGTGAAAAGCCTACAGCAACTGATTCCAGAAATTACTGGGGATGACTTAACGCCCGCACCAGCAGGTATCAGAGCACAAGCACTCAAACCAAACGGTGAGTTAGTAGATGATTTTCATATCATTCAAAAGGCACGCTGTACACACGTTTGTAATGCCCCCTCGCCTGCTGCTACCGCCTCGATTGAGATTGGTAAACATATTGTTGAATCACTGCCTAGCTAGGCCTAAATTCGAAATACGCCCATCATGGACTTTAGACAATTAAAATATTTTGTCACTCTTGCTGAACATCTACATTTTGCTAAAGCGGCAGAAGCGCTAGATATAGCGCCATCTGCATTAAGCATGCAATTGCAAAACCTAGAGAGTTCACTAGGGGTTCGACTAGTCCAAAGAACTAAACGATCAGTTTCCTTAACCACGGCAGGAAAGTTATTTTTAGAAGAGGCGAGACAAACGCTTTTTCAAATCAAGCGCACCGAAATGCTGGTCAAGCAAGCTGGGCGAGGAGAGATTGGCTCGTTAGAACTGGGCTATGTCATCTCTGCAGCTTGTGCAGGTATTGTCCAATTGCTCATCAGTGAGATTCGAAACACCGCTCCTCATCTACATATTGGCTTACAAGCGTTAGAAAGCCCCACTCAACTCCAGATGCTTGAAGAAGGGAAACTAGATGCCTGTATCGTTCGGACACTTTCTGGTCACACTGCAAATTATGAAGCCATTATCCTGCATCAGGAGAAAACCTATATCGCCTTGCCTGCCGTCCATTTATTAGCAACTAAGGCGGCATTAGTCAGCTCAGATCTCATCAATGAAGCCTTTATCACGCCTCAGTTTCAACAGGATTTCGGCTTTACCTCTTCACTAGCAGAAATTGGTGAAAAAGCAGGATTTACACCGCAAGTGTCTTTACCAACCAAAGACTTTATTACCACACTAGCCTTAGTAGGAGGAGGGTTAGGGATTGCGGCAGTACCAGCATCCATCTGCCAGCTAAAAATACCCAATGTGGTTTACAAACCATTATTGGATATTGAGCAAGAATCCACACTTACTTTAGTCACCAGAAGACATGATCCTAATCCAACAATTAAGAACCTGTTAAATATTGCTAAAAAATTAAATAATGCGTAATTCACATCTATTTACTTAGCTTAATTTATGTAAATTTGACTTAATTCAAACTTCCACTCATTTTCATTCGTCATGGATTGACCGAGTTATCTGAATCCCCTATTCTCTCCTTATTGTTGCAACGCACAATCAATATAAAGGGGTAAATAAATGGGCATGTTAACCGGAAAAATCGCATTAGTCGTTGGTGTAGCAAACGAACATAGTATTGCTTGGGGATGTGCAAAAGCATTCCACGAGGCAGGTGCAATTGTTGTTCTAACTCATCTCAATGAGAAAGCAGAAAAATTTGTTCGTCCATTAGCAGATAGCATTCATGCCGATTTACTTCCTTTAAATGTTGAGTTCCCTGGCGAGTTAGAAAACGTATTTGGCTTTATCAAAGAAAAGTACGGCAAATTGGATATCGCTCTTCATTCAATCGCGTTTGCAGAAAAAGATGATCTTCATGGTCGCTTAGTTGATTGCTCTGCAGCAGGTTTTGCACGCGCAATGGATGTTTCTTGCCACTCATTGATTCGCTTAGCAAAAGAAGCCGAACCATTAATGGTCAATGGCGGCAGTATCATTACCATGAGCTATTACGGTTCTGAAAAAGTTGTTCGCAATTACAACATGATGGGACCAGTAAAAGCGGCACTTGAGGCATCGGTTCGTTACCTTGCCGATAACATGGGCCCAAGCAAAATCCGTGTCAATGCGATTTCTCCAGGGCCATTGGCCACCCGTGCAGCAAGTGGCTTACCAGAGTTTGAATCACTAATGAATACGGCGATTCATGATGCACCGGAGCATCGCCTAGTGACCATCGAAGAAGTCGGCGCTTTAGCTGCCTTTTTGGGTTCTGACGGCGCAAGAGGTATTACTGGAAATACAGAATACATCGATGCTGGCTACCACATCATTGGTTAATCCATTGATTGATCTCAAAAGGACACTCACATGAATAAAGCAGATCAAAACTACATTGATAACTCCCCCCGTTATCGTGATCTAATGGAACAAGCCAAAAAGCTTCCTCCAGTGATTACCGCAGTGGCACACCCATGTGATGACGTATCGTTAACCGGTGCGTTAGAAGCCATGGAAGCAGGACTCATTCAACCGATTTTGGTTGGTCCGGTCTCTAAGATTCGGCAAGTAGCGAGAGAACATAAACTAGATATCAGCCGCTTTAAAACAGTTGATCTAGCGTTTCATCAGCGTAGTAATGATGCAGATTCTTACGAGATTCCACCATTTAGCATCATCCCGACAGAACACAGCCATCAATCCGCAGAAATTGCGGTTTCCCTAGTGAAAAGAGGGTTCGCACACTCACTCATGAAGGGTAGCTTGCATTCAGACGAACTCCTTTCTGCCGTATTGGATAAAACCCACGGACTACGCACGGCTAGAAGGCTATCTCATGTATTTGTGATGGATGTGCCAACTTACCATAAGCAACTGCTAATCACCGATGGCGCAGTGAACATCTTGCCAGACCTAACCACCAAAGCAGACATTGTGCAAAATGCGATTGAGCTTGCCCAAGCGTTAGGAATTAGCACGCCAAAAGTTGCTATTTTATGTGCAGTTGAGACGGTCAACCCAACCATGCCAGCCACACTAGATGCAGCCGCGCTTTGCAAAATGGCAGAACGCGGCCAAATTAAAGGCGGTATTTTAGATGGCCCATTAGCATTTGATAATGCGATTTCTGCAGATGCTGCCGCTCAAAAAGGCATTAAATCCGTGGTTTCTGGCGAGGCAGATATTTTGGTTGCCCCAGAATTAGAAGCTGGCAATATTTTAGCCAAACAATTAACTTGGCTATCTAACGCACATTCAGCAGGAATTGTGCTTGGTGCTCGAGTACCAATTATGCTAACTAGTCGTTCAGATAGCGCGGTATCTCGTTTAGCTTCTGCCGCCGTTGCTCAACTTATGGCAAATTTCCTAAGGAAATAAAACGATGCTAATTGTCTTTAATGCGGGCTCCTCTACCCTAAAATTTGAGCTATTTGAGCACGAAGGTGGCCTACCCGGCCCTAAGGTTGCTCATGGTGCATTAGATGCGCACGATGGACTAATTACTGGTGAAGCATGGCTTGGTAAAGAAGTAGCCATTAAATGGAATACAGAAGCACTCGTAAACCGCCACGACAAAATGTTAACTCTTCTACTCGACTGGGTGAAAGAGCTAGGTTTTACTTTAACCGCGGCTGGTCACCGTGTTGTGCATGGCGGACCTATCTTCCATGAAACGGTTAAAGTGACGCCGGAAGTCATTGATGCTTTAAAAGCATTTATTCCGCTGGCACCATTACATCAGCCACATAACCTTTCGGCGATTGAGGCACTATTGCGTCTGTATCCTGAATTACCGCAGTTTGCCTCTTTCGATACGGCCTTTCATGCCAATGAACCAGAATTAGCGCAGTGGTTTGCTCTGCCTCGGAAGTTTTATGAGCAAGGCGTAAGGCGTTACGGTTTTCATGGGCTTTCATACGCATTTATTGCTCACAAACTAAAGCAACTTGCACCAAAGCTATACCATGGCAAAACAGTCATTATGCATCTTGGCAATGGTGCTAGCGCATGTGCCGTAGAAAATGGCCGAAGCATCGCCAGCAGCATGGGTTTTACAGCACTTGATGGGCTCATGATGGGTACGAGAAGCGGTCAGGTTGATCCTGGTGTGCTTTTATATTGCCAGCAACATCTGAATATGGATCATGCTGCCATTGAAACCTTGCTGTACAAACAGTCAGGCCTACTTGGTGTCTCAGGCATCTCTAGCGACATGCGTACATTACGTGCAAGTGACGCACCAGAAGCCAAATTTGCGATTGATCTCTTTGTATACCGCCTAGTAAGAGAAATTGGTGCGCTAATTTCTGTCTTAGGTGGTGTGGATGGATTAATTTTTACCGGCGGTATCGGCGAACATGCTGCATTTGTTAGAGATGAGGTCATCAACAAACTTGCTTGGTTAGGGTTTGAATTGGATGCGTCAAAAAATGAGGCAAATGAAACGATCATTACCTCTGCAAACAGTAAACTCCCTGCATACGTGATTCCAACTGACGAAGCTCGTCAAATTGCTTACGAATTAGGACCCATGCTGTAGGTGACCGTCATATTACTGCAATACCCCTGTCACTTTTCCAAGCTAAAATCGCTGGCGAAACAGGGGCTATTGGAGTAAGTAGTGATGGAACAAGTCTTTGAAAAGACCGATTTTGGTCGCATGGTTGTAGAGAATCGCATCGAAGGAATGTCGCACAAAGCACGTCGACTACTTATCTTGATTGATGGTAAGAAAACGGCTGCCGTGCTATCTACACTAAGCGGTCTTCAGCATGACTTCATCGACCATCTTCATCATTTGTTAAACAATGGCTTAATTCAGCATGCGACAGAGACTGAAATCTATTCTATTGAAGATCGACAAATTTCTGTAGAGACCACGACAACAGTCGACACAAGCATCATAGACAGCCACCATCCTCAATCAACGCCAATTGCTGCGGCAATTGAAACACCGATAGCTCAAGCTATCACCCCACTTCCTGAAAATTTTGATGCTATCAAACAATGGATGGCCGATAGTGGTCGTCAGTATCTAGGGATTATGGGCGCTGATGTAATTCGACGGATTGAGGCGGCTAAAGATGTTGAATCCCTAAAGAGATGTGTGGCACCGTGGATTACCGCATTACGCGATAGCAAGAATGGCAGTAGTCTAGCAGATATGTACTTGGCTCAGGTCAATCAACAACTACCATAGACAAATCATCATTTAAATCGTAGTTATCTAAACCAGATCATTTTTTGTATTACAGTTTTGGAAAGCATGTGTATTTTCAAAATTGACCACTTGATGTGGCACTTGCTGAATCCAGCTCATTAATGATCGATTACCTGAAGTCAGTAAGTCAGGCAGCCTCTCTACCGCACGGCGATGCGAAACCGTCAGCACGGGAAACCACCTCTCATTCCCATCTTGCTCAATAGCCGCGATCGACACACCTTCATTGACTCGGTGATGCCACAATTGAGAAAAAACCGCTGCGTGGATGAATGGCATATCGCAAGGCGAGCAAACTAACCATTCCCAGTTCGGGATACCCAAAGCACTTTCAAGCCCAGCCATTGGGCCTAAAAATTCATCATGTACATCAGACACAATGCCTGTCACATTGAGAGTATGGTAATGATCTAGATTTCGGTTGGCGGATATCCAAAGATGTTCAGATATCGAATTGAGTGCAAAAAAAGACTTCAGCGTAGCGATCGCATTGGCAATTAACGGTTGGCCATTCCGCACTACCAACCCTTTATCGGCACCGCCCATCCGGCGCCCTTCACCACCCGCTAATATCAAGGCAAGCACGGCTTCATCATTGCTTGACATCAATTCGATCTCAACACTTCATTGCCAGCGATGCTTTGCCAAATCATCCGAATGCCTAGCATCGACCCAATTTGACTCACCCGTTTCAAAAAACTCTTTTTTCCAAAACGGCGCCTCTGTTTTTAGGTAGTCCATAATGAATTCGCAGCCCGAAAATGCTTCCCCACGGTGCATAGAAGACACCAGAACAAGTACAATCTGCTCATTGGCATGCAAATGGCCAATGCGATGGATGATTGTAATGGCTGACAAGTCCCAGCGACTTTTCGCCTGTTCAGCAATCGCAAACAAGGCTTTTTCTGTCATCCCAGGGTAGTGCTCTAGCATCATAGAAATAAGGCGTTGGTCTTTGACAAACTCCCTGACAACCCCAGTAAACGCGACAACCGCCCCAGTTGCACTTACTCGACTTAACAATAATTTTTGCTCTTCCGCAATATTAAAGTCAGCTGCCTCAACACGAATGGAGATCATTAGCGCCTACCCTACTCGCCTTATCCGCCTGTAACCGGTGGGAAAATAGCTACTTCGGCAGAGTCTGGCAATTCACTTTCAGCGGTCGAAATCGTCTGGTTCACTGCCACACGGAAAATCTTATCCTCACCTAATTCATTTTCCCAAGCACCACCGCGCTTAGCCAAATATTGAATCAGTTGACCAACCGTCGCGACTTCATCCGGCAACACGATTTCTTCAGTCTCTCGACCAAAAGACTCGCGAAGGCGAGCAAAATATAATAATTTTAAATTTTTCATCTACTTACTCATCAAACCAGCTTGCGTCTGGCAACTTACTAAAGACTTGCCGCAACCCCTTGCCCCAATCTTGTCTGATGCGCCTAAAATAAGGGTCTTCAGCATCAATCCGGTGTGGAATGGCTTTAGCAAAAGAATCCGTTCGGTACAGCAACATATCAATTGGTAAACCAACGGATAAATTACTTTTAATCGTCGAATCAAATGAGATCAGCGCACACTTTGCCGCAACAGCCAAAGGCGTATCTCGGCGAATCACGCGATCAATAATTGGCTTACCATACTTGGATTCGCCAATTTGAAAATACATGGTGTCTTTGGTTGCCTCAATAAAATTTCCTTGAGGATAAATATTAAATAGACGCGGCTCTTCACCTTTAATTTGCCCTGCGACGATAAATGAGCAGCCATAATCCACATTGCTGGCAGACAAGTGCCCATCAGAATCACGGTTAACAACCTCTCGTACCGTCTCACCAACCAACTCCGCCACTTCGTAAAGCGTCTTCACCGTTAAAATCGATTCTTCATCTTTTAACTGCGTTCGCATTCTCAATAGACTAATCACACTTTGAGTAGTTGCTAAGTTCCCCGAGTTCATCATTACGATTAAACGTTCACCCGCCTCTTCAAAGATATGCATTTTGGCGAATGTCGCAATATGATCTACACCTGCATTGGTTCTAGAGTCCGAAGCGACCAGTAAACCTTCATCGAGCAGCATGCCTAGACAGTATGTCATTTCAGCGAAATCCAACGAGCAAAGAAAATATATTACCCCAGCGACACAAAATTGAAAGTACTTTTGTGACCAGAAAAAGCAGAAACCCGCCAAGTTGGCGGGTCTCATCAATAAACTAACTAAGAAATTAGCTTAATTTGCGCGAATCATCAAGAGTGGCGTGGTTGCCATTCTCATCACACCTTCCGCAACACTACCAAGTAACAAGTGATCAAAACCGCGCTTGCCGTGTGTTCCCATGACGACAATATCTGCATTCCATGCTTTTGCATCGTCACTAATCACTCTAGCAATGCGTTCACCGTAAGTCTGGTGCAGCTGAGAGTCAACCGTAATAGCAGCTGCTTTCACTTTTTCTTCCGCTTCGGCCAACACTTTTTGGCCAGCTGTAATTAAATTTTGTTGCAGCTCAGAAGTATCAATAAACTCAGCACCACCCCAAAAGAATTGCGCTAAGTCGACCACATGCACTAAGCGAATAATTGCATGCTGGTCTTGTGCAAACCGGATGGCTTCCTGCAAAGCAACGTTAGAAGTTTTACTTTCATCTACAGGTACAAATATACGTTGATACATGATGCATCCCTCTCTATGAAAGAGTCTCTTTACTAGCGACTCTATTTATGACAGTTTCAAGATACGCCTTTCAGTTTTTTGAAACCTTGACGAATATCAGCGATTACCTAGGATTAGAGAAATTTGATGATATTTAGTTTCATCTCTTTGCTAGCTTGCAATTAACACATAAAATGGATAATTAAGCTTTTCCATATTTAGTAAAAAATGGCAAAAATTACGCTACCGACAATCTCAAATTGTCACTTCCAAACTAGCCTCCCTGTCACGGTTACCCATTTAAATTATGGCAATCATTTAGGGCATGACTCGCTGGTTTCCATACTGCATGAGGCTAGAGTGCAATTCTTGCACCAACTGGGCTACACAGAGATGAAAATGGAAGATGCGGGATTAATCTTACGAGATTTAGCAGTGCAATATCTTGCAGAAGCGTTCTATGGAGATATACTGGACATCTCTATCGAAGTTGCTCAACTTTCTGGTTGCGGATTTGAACTACTTTATGAAGTAACCCATCAAAGTTTAGGCAAAAAAATTGCAAGAGCACAAACCTCTATGGTTTGCTTCGATTATCAAACACATAAAATTATGAAATTGCCAAAGAGTTTTGCAGATCGTTACCAGACGCCCCCCGCAAACTGAACGGCCTTATGTAACACTGCACAGATAAGGGAATACAATGAAAAGATATGAACACAATAGCCCAGAAGCAATTGCACGCATCATTGCGATGATGATTGTTACTGACGCTGAAGTGCACCCTGGTGAGATTGATATTTTAGAAACACTCAATGCGTATGATGTAATTGGCCTGACTAAAGAACAATTTACGCAAGTATTTCACGACTACCTAGCTGATATTTCTGATGAGCAAGATGAAGAAGGCAATGTTCATTTAGTTTCAACTGAACGCCTAAATCATATGCTGGATGATGTAACAGACCCAAAAAAACGTCTGTTAACCGCAGCTATTTTGCTTGATGTCACCAAGTCAGATCATGAACTACAAGAAATTGAAATTGCCGTCTTCCAACACATTCTAAAGCACTGGCATTTATCATTAGATGATATCGAGGCGAGCATTCAGGCTTTGTAAGCGGCACAAGTCCATCGACTGGAAGCCTGAGTAAACAAGTTTTGTTTCTCAGGCTACGCGCCAGCCTATTTGCGTATCGATGTTAAACGGCAATGTGCTTGCCATAAACTCATGAGCATTTCCATCAATATACAGTTTGGCTACCGGAACCACACCATTCAGGCTATTCATTAGCCATAGATGTTTTGCTTCAAGCAACTCTGCTAATAAAACATCGCCAATTTCGACAGTTTGATTTTCTGCACGAAGCTGATCTAATACCAACTGCCTAGTTAGACCCGCAACACCACATCTCGATAAATCTGGCGTTAACCACTGCCCATTTTGCATTTGCATGATTAAGTTTGTCTGTATGCCTTCAATCACGCAACCTGATTGATCCAATAAAAGACCATCGAAAGCGGCAGCATTTTTTAATCGGCTCTTTGCTAGGACATTTTCTAAGCGATTTAAATGCTTTGCGCCAGCCAATAAGGGTTGCCAACCAAGACGTACATCAGATAACTCCACTTTAACACCGGAGTGAAGCATGGATAGATCTGGGCGTTTCCATTCCACTATCTGACTGACTCGGGTCACAATAGGCGCTTCAGGTGCAGCATATCCTCGCTGACCAATTCCACGACTTAAAGTAAGTTTGATCACAGCGGTTTGAAGATCGAGATTCTCTTGTGAGAGTTGCAGAACATCGTTCTCCCACAAAGATGCAGTAGGAAAAGGAATACCTAACTGCTTTGCATCTCTCTCTAAAATAGCTAAGTGCTGTGCCCAATTAGGAATAAATCCATTCTGGATCACTAAGGTGCGAAAGACACCATCGCCGTAGTTAAATCCTCTATCAGCAACAGAAATCACACGCTCTTTTTGTCCGTTAATTAGCACAGACATTTCATTCCTCTTGAGGACTTAATGCACGCATTAACCCCTTCACTTTTGCACGTGTTTCGTTTAACTCTCGTACAGGATCAGAGTCAATCACAATCCCACCGCCAGCCCTGAACACCAACTCTTCACCAGCTAACTCAGGGTTATACATAAAGGTACGAATCAAGATATTCATATCCATCGACCCATCCAAATTGACATACCCCATACTGCCTGTATACGCGTATCTAGGATGGGTTTCTAACTCACGAATAATTTGCATTGTGCGAACTTTAGGGCACCCTGTAATGGTCCCTCCGGGGAACATCGCAGCAATCGCATCACCAGGAAGAATATCTGCTCTTAATTCACCATGCACATTCGATTCTATGTGGTGTACATAAGAATACGTCGCCACCGCCATTAACTCATCGACTTTAACGGTTCCTGGCACGCATACTCTACCTAGATCATTTCGCTCCAAGTCCACCAACATGACATGCTCTGCACGCTCTTTACGACTGGCAAGCAATTGCTGTTTAAGCATCTCATCCTCTTGTGGATCTTTAGAACGTGGATGAGTACCTGCAATCGGACGCGTCTCAGCATGCCTAGTTGGCAATGCATGATGGTCATTCGCTTTAAGCTCAACGCTAATCAAACGCTCTGGTGATGCAGAAATAATCCATGCAGCTTCGCTATTTGCTTGCGGTATTTTGACTAGACCTGAAAATGGCGCGGGATTCACCGCTCTAAGTTTTGCAAATAAATGATGAGGCGCAAAAGCAGATGTTAAATTTGCCGTCCATCTTCTAGACAAATTTACTTGGAACACATCCCCTTCATGAATATAGTGCTTAACTTTTTCTATATTCGTTAAATAAATCGAAGGGTCTTCTTCTGCAATCGCGACAACACCATCCAACTCCGTCGACACATCCTCATAAGACTGAGCAACTAATTCAATCAGTCTTTTTTCTAGCGCATCAAAACCCGGCTCCACTAACAACCAAGAAGCACCATCACTTCTTCTCGTCACAATGGCTGCTGGCGTTCGATAAATCGCATGAGCAGGAAAATCCGTCGCTTGATTAAACTTTGGAACGGAAATTTCTAAGTCATGCAGTAATTCATAACCACAATAAACAAACCACCCCCCCTTAAATGGGATGTTGGCTGCATTTTTAGGCAAACAGGTATAGTCTTTTGAGTCAACATTCTGCCAATACCTGTTCAAAGTTGTCAGTACATGCTCAGAATCCAGAACAGGAATAAACTCAGTTGATGCAAGCAACAGATCCCAGCCATCTTCTTTAGATGATTGCAAAAGCACAGGAAAAAGTGCTTCATTTTTCTCCATAATGGATTGCAATTTAGGTCGAGAAGAAAGCGGAATAAGATGTATTTCTCGCATCGAAAAAACCTGTCTATTAGACGTTTGAGGAAGTTATTAGCATTGAAAATGCTTTATATGACAAAAGGTGGCAGATGCACCAAACCGGCCCAATCATAACAATTTCGGGGTGGACAAAGCCACCCCGAAACCGGACGATTTATTTTGATACTCGACAATCAAATGGATTGTCGAAAGCACTTATGCGCGCTTAAATACCAAAGTACCGTTTGTACCACCAAAGCCAAATGAATTAGAGATTGCAACATCAATCTTCATTTCACGTGGTGTGTTAGGTACATAATCTAGATCGCACTGAGGATCAATTTCTTGCAGGTTGATCGTTGCAGGCGCAATCTGATTGTGAACAGCCAACGCAGAGAATACTGCTTCTACACCACCAGCAGCACCTAAAAGATGCCCGGTTGCAGATTTAGTAGAGCTCACAGCTAGCGCTTTAGCATGATCACCAAATGCACGCTTAATCGCGATCGTTTCAGCAATATCACCAAGTGGTGTAGAAGTACCATGTGCATTCACATAGTTCACGGCATCCATAGTCAGTTGTGCATTTTTCATTGCATTCACCATACTACGAGCAGCGCCTTCACCATCTTCACACGGAGCGGTCATGTGATGAGCATCAGCACTCATACCGAAACCAGCCAGCTCCGCATAAATTTTTGCACCACGTTTTACAGCGTGCTCATACTCTTCTAGTACAAGCACACCTGCACCCTCACCCAAAACAAAGCCATCACGACCTACATCCCATGGACGTGAAGCAGTAGCAGGATCATCGTTGCGGGTAGACAATGCGCGAGCAGAGGCAAAACCACCAATCGCTAGTGGAGAAACGGTTCCTTCTGCGCCACCAGCGACCATAACGTCCACGTCACCGTACTCGATCAAACGAGCAGCATCACCAATACAGTGTGTCGCTGTTGTACATGCTGAAACGATGCCGTAGTTAGGGCCTTTAAAGCCAAACATAATCGACAAATGGCCAGCAATCATGTTGATGATTGCGCCTGGAATAAAGAATGGAGAAATCTTACGTGGGCCACCTTCTTGTAGCACCTTATAAGTATCCTCAATCAGTGGTAAACCACCAATACCAGAACCAATATTCACACCAATTCGTTCAGGGTTGATGCTGGCGTCTTGTAGACCAGCATCTTTTACTGCTTGGATACCTGCTGCCAAGCCGTAATGGATAAAGGTATCCATACGTCGCGCATCCTTTGCAGGAATATACTGCGCAACATCAAAATCTTTTACCTCGCCTGCAATTTGTGCAGAGAAGTTTGTTGGATCGAATTTAGTGATACGGGTAATACCACTTTTGCCAGCGAGCAAATTGCTCCAGCCGTCTTCTACTGTATTACCAACAGGGGAAATCAATCCCAAACCAGTGATTACAACTCTACGCTTAGACAACGTCATCTCCGTGCTTGACCAGTGTACAAAAACATTTGTACGACACTTACAGCAGTCAGGACATCTTCATACGAATCGGGCGCTTTGTTTAGCGCCCGATTCGGAATCAGTTACTTGTTCAGGTTGCTGTTGACGTAGTCAATCGCTTGTTGAACAGTAGTAATCTTTTCTGCTTCATCATCTGGAATTTCACACTCAAACTCTTCTTCAAGTGCCATCACCAGTTCAACGGTGTCCAGGGAATCTGCGCCTAGATCGTCAACGAAAGAAGATTCATTTTTTACTTCTGCTTCATTCACGCCAAGTTGCTCAGCAACGATCTTTTTAACGCGAGCTTCGATGTTTTCCATTTGACTAAACCATTCCTTTCGACAGGATATTCATTAAAAGCGCTGGCATTGTAGCAAATTTAAGAGAAAAACCCAAATTACCTGCCAGCATTTAAAAACGATTAAACAAAAACAATAAACTATTGTGGCAAAAAATGCTCAACATATTTTAAGCAAAAATGCATTTAAAGGCATTTTATTTGCACAAATATGCGTTTAACTCATGTACATGCCGCCATTCACATGAAGTGTCTGGCCTGTTACATAAGAACCACCTTGGCCAGCTAAAAAGCCAACAACGGTAGCAATTTCTTCTGGTTGACCTAAACGACCAAGTGCAATTTGCCCTGTCAACGCTTCTTTTTGCGCCTCAGGCAACACTTTAGTCATATCGGTATCAATAAAGCCTGGCGCAACACAGTTGACAGTAATACCACGACTACCCACCTCTCTTGCCAAAGACTTGCTAAAGCCCATTAAACCAGCTTTAGCGGCAGAATAGTTCGTTTGCCCAGGGTTACCCGTTGCACCAACAACAGAGGCAATATTAATAATACGACCCCAGCGAGCCTTCATCATTGAACGCATCACACCTCTGCTTAACTGAAACACAGGCTTCAGGTTGGTGTTCATGATGTCATCCCACTCATCATCTTTCATACGCATTAATAAGTTGTCACGCGTAATGCCAGCGTTATTTACCAACACACCAATGCTACCGAATTCAGATTCAATAGCCGAGATAATACCATCTAGTTGCGCTGCATCGGTAACATTCAAGCACTTACCTGCGCCTTTGATACCAGCTTCTTGTAGATAAGCAGTAATTGCAGCCGCACCGCCTTCAGAAGTTGCAGTACCCACAACCGTCGCGCCAAGGCGACCTAGTTCGAGTGCAATCGCTTTACCAATACCGCGAGACGCACCTGTAACCAATGCAATACGATTTTCCAACATGTTCATTCCTTACCGATTACTTAATTAGCCAATTCAGCAAACTGGGCTGGATCGATGAATGCAATATGCTTTGCTTCACTAGCAAT
This sequence comes from Leeia speluncae, assembly GCF_020564625.1. Lineage (NCBI taxonomy): Bacteria > Pseudomonadati > Pseudomonadota > Betaproteobacteria > Neisseriales > Leeiaceae > Leeia > Leeia speluncae. Next base: position 230,642 of record NZ_JAJBZT010000006.1, on the reverse strand, counting down.
ACGCTTGTTTAGCCCTAGCAACACTTTACCTGGCCCGCACTCAGCAATCACTGTCGCGCCTTTTGAATGTAATGCTTGTACCGTTTCCACCCAACGCACAGGCTTATAAAGCTGCTCTACTAATGCGTTAGCAATCTCAGCAGCGTCAGAATGAGCTGCAACGTCAACATTATGAATTACTTCGATGGTAGGCGCCGAAATGCTTAATTTCGACAACGCCTCATTGAGCTTCTCTGCAGCAGGTTTCATTAGCTCACAGTGCGATGGAACAGAGACTGGCAACAGCAAAGCACGCTTAGCACCTTTTGCCTTAGCCAACTCGCATGTACGTTCAACCGCTGCTTTATGACCTGCAATCACAGTTTGACCAGCAGAGTTATAGTTTACAGCTGCGACAACCTCGCCTTGAGCGGCTTCATCACAAGCAGCTTGTAATACCGCATCGTCTAAGCCCAAAATCGCAGCCATGGCGCCCACACCTTCCGGCACAGCCGCCTGCATTGCTTCCGCCCGTAACTTCACAAGTTTTAATGCATCGGCAAAACTTAATACTTCGGCAGCCACTAGTGCGGCATACTCACCTAAACTATGCCCAGCAACAAATGCAGGCTTTGCGCCGCCCTGAGCAAGCCAAGCACGATAAATTGCCACATCCGCAGTCAGCATAACAGGCTGTGTATTCACAGTCGCATTTAGCGACTCTTGCGGACCATCGTTTACCAACTGCCATACGTCAAAACCAAGTACCTCAGAAGCTTCAGCAAAAGTTGCTTTAACCACATCAACATCTGCAAATGCATTCATCATCCCAACAGATTGAGAACCTTGCCCTGGAAACACAAAAGCAACTGACATTCATTATCTCCTGTTATTTTCTTTATTGTGCTGATGCAGCGCAGTTATCTGCCCATACACCTGAAAACTCTGACTTCAATTCACCCGGCGGCCATATTCCATCGCTTTTCATGGTGCCTTTACCATGAAAGCTAGTCGCAGAATCCAGCCAAACTTCTACATTCCCGGAAAGAGTGAGCTTTTCATCGCACTTAACCTGCCATGAAAGGTAATTACCCTTTCTTGTAAACTGGGTTGTTTCACACTGCTGTTTTTGATCACCCAAAAGACGATTTGGATCGGCGGCTAAATTGCTTACTAACGCCTCGTCAAAACAGCGGTCTTTTGTTTTTTCTTTTCTACCAATCAAAGGATGTGTAGAAATATTCTGAAGATGCCAACTACCCGCCTTTAAAACAATATCCTTGGCGCTCACCATCATTGGCGAGAGCAGTATCAAAGCGATCAGTCTTAGCGTTAGCTTCATGATGTTACCAACGTAGTAAGATAGCGCCCCATGCGAAGCCACCACCAATACCTTCGAGCATAATTAAATCGTTGCGTTTTAATTTACCAGAACGGGCGGCTTCATCAATGGCTAATGGAATAGATGCTGCGGATGTATTACCCTGCTTATCCACTGTTAAGACAACTTTATCCATTGGAAGACCAAGCTTTTTCGCCGTTGCCTCAATAATTCTGGCATTTGCTTGGTGTGGAATTAGCCAGTCCAATTGGGACTTATCCAAACCTTGTGAGCGTAATGCTTCTTCGCCAACTTCACCTAATGAACGAACGGCAAACTTAAACACGCCCTGCCCGTCCATTTTAATAAATGGTGAGCCAGTTACCTCTCCGCCACGCACCTGCCCTGGCACATTCAATAATGGCAAATAGTTACCATCAGCCTTCAGCACGGAAGATAAAATACCCGTTTCTTCTGAAGCCTCTAGAACAACCGCCCCAGCGCCATCACCAAATAGCACACAGGTAGTACGATCATTCCAGTCTACAATTCGTGAAAGGGTCTCTGCACCGACCACCAAGGCGCGCTTTGCAGCACCGGTTTTAATAAATTTTTCTGCCGTCGCTAGCGCATAAACAAAACCACTACACACTGCTTGTACATCAAATGCAGGACAAGCCATCGCGCCCAACTTTTGCTGCAAAATACAAGCTGTACTTGGGAAGATTAAATCTGGCGTTGTCGTTGCAACAATAATCAAGTCAATACTATCTGCAGCAACTCCAGCAGCTTCTAACGCTTTTTTAGATGCTTCTAATGCTAAATCACTCGTTAACTGGCCTTCGGCAGCAATGTGTCGTTGGCGAATGCCGGTACGCGTAAAAATCCATTCGTCTGTTGTCTCGACCATAGACTCAAGGTCGGCATTTGTCAGACACTTTTCAGGTAAATAACTACCAGTTCCGATGATTCTTGCAAACATTTAGATAGCCTCTTGAACAGAGTCACTTGCAGACTCTTGTTTTTGCTGAAACTCAGACATTTTTTCTGCAGTTTTTGGAATAACTCGATTTTCAACTTCAAGCAACGCTTGTTGTAGAGCAAAGCCAAAAGCAATCTCATCTGCAGATCCATGGCTTTTTACAACGGTCCCACGCAAACCTAACAAGCTTGCGCCATTGTAACGGCGATGATCCACACTCTTTTTAAAATCAGACAAAACTGGGTACGCTAATACCGCAATCATCTTCGTAAATAAATTTTTGGTAAATGCACCACGCAAAAAGGTATTGACCATACTAGCCAGACCTTCAGAGGTTTTTAGCGCAACATTACCAGTAAAGCCATCACAAACCACTACGTCTGTAGTGCCTTTGTAAATGTCATTACCTTCTACATAACCAAAGTAGTTTAACCCACTCGCTTTTAATAGCTCTGAGGCTTCTTTAATAACAGGAGTTCCCTTAATGTCTTCGGTTCCGACATTTAATAGACCGACAGTTGGGTTATCTTTATGCAATAAAGCCGACGCCAACATGGAGCCCATAACGGCAAACTGTAATAAGTGAGAGGCTTCAGAATCGATATTTGCACCAAGATCCAAGACCACACTATGGCCAATGATATTTGGCATGACTTTGGCAATGGCAGGACGTTCGATGCCTGGCAACATTTTTAGCACAAAGCGACCGGTAGCCATCAACGCCCCAGTATTTCCTGCGGAAACACATGCTTGTGCAGCGCCATCTTTAACTTGATTAATCGCGATTCGCATTGAAGACTGTTTTTTATTCTTCAGTGCAGATTGTGGCGATTCATCCATCCCAACCACTTCAGTAGCTGACAATATTGCTAATCTATCCCCGTATTTACGGGCCGAGTTGCCAAGTGTCTGCGCTATCGCCTCTGGTTGTCCGACCAGAATGATATGAATGGATGGATGTTGCTCAAGAAAAGCGAGCACAGCCGGAACGGTGACACGACAACCGTGATCGCCGCCCATGGCGTCTACGGCAATAGTGATTTTCATCGACTGGATTTGATTTAGCTGAGAGGTAATAAAAAACTGCGACAGCCTCTAGAAAATTTCATTATCTGAGACTACCGCAGTTTCGATATTTATCTACAAATTAGACCAAACAGGTCTTTTGCAGAAGGCAAAATTATTCGCCTTTGGTTTTCAGTACTTTACGGCCACGGTAGTAGCCGTTAGGGCTAACGTGGTGACGCAAATGAACTTCACCAGACACTGGCTCAACAGCCAATGGAGGTGTAGTTAGAAAATCGTGAGCACGGTGCATACCACGCTTAGATGGGGATTTTTTGTTCTGTTGAACGGCCATGATGACTCCTTGACTAAACCTTAGAAAATTATCTGTTTTTCAGTTCGGCCAACACCGCAAACGGGTTGGGTTTTTTATTGGTTTCTGTCGCTACAGCGGCAGCAGACGAATCCACACACTTTTCATGCCTTGGCGATGAAGGCAACGCAAGAAGAATTTCATCTTCCACGTATTCCAGTACGTTAAATGCGTCATCAATCATGATGGCATCTTCTTCATCTGTATCGAACACCTCTACTTGATCTGGGTATTTAACTACCACAAATGTCGTTGAAGCATCCACAGAAAAATCCATACTGTGCATACAACGCTGACAGATCAGTTCAACTGTGGTTTTCACCGTTAATTCCAATACTGGCAACCCCAGGCTGTTGCGCCCCCCGATTAAACGGAAATGCACATCTCCAGCAGGCCGCACCACTTCTTCGCTCAAACGCACGAAGGAAGACTGAGGCAATTTCACCTCTAAGACTTCACCACTTTCGGCGAAGCGCAAGTTATGGATAATGAACTGTTCTGACATAAACGCGAGATGATATAACGGTTAAGAGGATTTGTCAAAGAAAACCAAAGAGCCGAATCATATAATTCGGCAAGGTGATGGCATGCAAATGCTATCTGATAGATAATCTCATCAATGACAGTTTAATTCATTTCAACATTTGAAGTTGATTTTTATTTTTAGGATTAGTTAGATCAATCTTCAGCAGTGAATGACCCTTTTCTCTGAGTAACCTACACATGACTACGCTGGTTTTAGCCTCTACTTCGCCCTATCGCAAAGAATTACTTCAACGTTTGCAACTCCCTTTTGTTACGGCCTCCCCAGACATTGATGAAACACCGCTGGAAAATGAGACTGCAGCAGAAACGGCCAATCGTTTAGCCATTGAAAAAGCAAAAGCAGTTACGGATCAATTCCCCAATGCCTTGATTATTGGCTCTGATCAAGTCGCCCTTCTTAATGGTCAGCAACTAGGAAAGCCTGGAACACACGAAAGAGCCGTTGTGCAATTACGAGCCATGCGTGGGCAAACCATGATTTTTCATACAGCACTTGCTTTGCTAGATAGTAAAACAGGCAAGGTATGGGAAAAAGTCGTTCCTTATGAAATCAAGATGAGAGACTACTCTGACGAACTAATTGAAACTTATCTACAAATTGAGAAACCTTACAATTGTGCTGGCAGTGCAAAAACTGAAGGCTTAGGTACCATCCTGATTGAATGGATGAGGGGAGATGACCCTTCGGCGATTATCGGCTTACCATTGATCGCATTAACAAGCATGTTAAATGAAGCAGGTCTTCCGCCATTAGGGGTGAAGTAAGAAATGAAAGGAACCCTTTATTTAATTCCAGCGCCATTAGATGAAAATATGGCGCTAGTTGGCACCATTCCTGAAGCAACTCGCCAAGTCACACGCCGCTTACAGCATTTTGTGGTCGAGCATCCAAAGACCGCTAGAGCTTATTTGAAGCAATCAGGTACAGATGCACCACTTCAAAGCTTGTCTTTAGCTACATTAAATGAACATACCAGTAACCAAGAATTATTACCCCTTCTAAAGCCACTGGAAGATGGGCTAGATATTGGTCTTTTGTCTGAAGCCGGTTGCCCTGCCGTAGCAGACCCTGGTGCGCAGTTAGTTGCATTAGCCCATGAACGTAATATTCGTGTTGTTCCTCTGGTAGGACCTTCTTCCATTTTGATGGCGGTGATGGCATCGGGTTTAAATGGGCAGAAGTTTTCATTTCAAGGTTACCTACCTGCCTCGGCAGATGAACGTACTCAAACATTAAAGAAATTGGAAAGCCATTCTAGAACACAAAATGAAACCATTTTGTTCATCGAAACCCCATATCGGAATGAAGCCATGTTTGATACGCTATTGAGCACACTCAATAGCCAGACGAAACTATCTATTGCGGCGGATATTACTTGCGAATCAGAGTGGATCAAAACACTCTCGATTGCTGAATGGAAAAAAACAGAAAAACCATCACTAAAAAAACGCCCTGCTCTTTTTTCATTTCTGGCATAAAAAAACGGGGAGTTCATGAACTCCCCGTCTTTTTACTGCTAAGCATCAGCTTTCATCAAGCATCTTGGTTACGCATAAAATCTGCGGTCCTAAAGAAAGCTTGCTCTAATTGCGCCTTTAGCGCAGCCTCCATTGGCACTTCAGAGAGCGCCTTGATCATGCAAAACATCCATTGATCTCGCCCACTAGAATCAATAGGAAAAGGCATATGCCTTGCCCGCAGCATTGGGTGCCCAAATTTTTGCTGATATAGATCGGGGCCACCCAACCAACCGGATAAAAACATATAGAGCTTATCTGCAGAACCCTGTAGATCTTCTGGGTGCATTTTCCGAAGTTCCAGTACCTTTGGTTCTTCAGCCATAATTTGATAAAAGCGATCAACTAACTGGCGTAGTACAGCCTCACCACCTAGTAAATGATAAGGAGTTAATTTATTGACTTCTTCTGACATGATGTTGCACCTAGGAATTCACAAAAAGAGCCAACCATTGTTTGCAACAACGATCGGCATAAAATCTGGGTTACATATTTAACATACTTGGCGGGAAAGCTTTACTGATTGCTGTCAAAGCAATGGTAATAAAGACAGCAATTGCTAGCACCCACATAATTAATCTAATCTGTAATGTTTTGCCCCGCTTTAATGCGAATGTACCGAATAACACATACAAGACCACTAAAACAATCTTCGCAGAAAGCCATGCAGGCCAATTTTCATACCATTTGCCAACCACCACCAAACCGATGGCAGAGCCTAATAAAATAGTATCGATAACATGCGGCAGCACCTTTACCCACTTAGCTTCTAGTCGATCATCAGCATTTAACATCCAATGCCCTCGCTTTAGAAAGAAAGCACCAGATAACACTACCGCCAGCATATGAATGTGTTTTAGTACGATGTAAGTCTGCAAATCTATCTATCCTAGAGAAAATAAAAAATTCTTCTATACTAAAATTGTAACCAAGTAATGGTTTGCTTAGATATTTTGAAAAAATTTCGCATTACTTGCGAACAAGCTCTTGTATGTTTTTTGAAACTTGATACTGTATTGACTTAACGTTCAGTTAAGGTTGGAAGCAGCCTTTTACAAGCTGTTCAACATTAACACAGTAATATTTTACAGAATATCTCATGTCAGAGTCCGGATTAAACTACATCCCTGTCACTCGTTTAAGAGTGGGCATGTTCATCGAGCTTGAGCTTGATTGGATGTCTCATCCTTTTTCTTTGAATCGATTTAAGATCCGATCTCAAAGCCAAATTGATACCCTCACCGCCATCGGGGTAGAAAAAGTCCTTTTTGATCCAAGCAGAAGTGATGCCTCTCCTTTGGAAGTTGCAGAGCCGTCCGTTCAAACAGTGGCGGCAGAGGCAGAATTACTCAACATCGCAGATAAAGAAATCACCAAAAAGGTTAATCTGATTTCTAAAGAAGAAGCGGATGCCAAAGCGCTTGATTTACTAGAAAAAAAATACACTGAGTCTTGCCGTATATTTAAAGTTTTAAGCAAAGAAGCGCTCTCCAGCCCGACGAATGCAAAAGAAAAAGCAGAGCAACTTGGATCAATGTTGTTTGAACAGATTCAAGCCGAGCATATTGCGATTCGCTTACTGGCTGATAGAACAGGTGAAGAGTTTACGCTTCATAATATGAATGTTGCTGTTTTGAGCACCCTGCTTGCAAAACAAATGGGCTTAGCTGATGAACAGATTAAATTAGTTGCAACGGCAGCGCTACTGCATGACATTGGAAAACTCTCCCTCCCAGATCGATTGAGATTTCATAATATGCACCTCAGCTCTGCTGAGAAAAACCTTCTAAAAGAACACGTTTCTAAAGGGGTTGAAATGGGTAAGCAAATGGGGCTTAGCCATCATATTTTGTTAGCAATTGGACAACACCATGAATTAGCGGATGGTTCTGGCTATCCATTAGGAATTAATGTTCATCGGATGACTGGTGAAGCCAAAATTTTGGCTTTAATTAATCGATACGATAATTTGTGCAACACAGGTGTATTAACTGAATCGTTAACCCCTCATGAAGCGTTGCGCACTATCTTTGCAACATCAAGACATGAATTTGATGAAGGACTGCTCGCCGCATTTGTCAAACTCATGGGGATATACCCGCCTGGATCGATTGTTAGACTAACAGATGACCGTATGGCAATGGTAACTTCTGTCAATCCAAAACAACCTTTACGTCCAGTTGTTTTAGTCTATGATGAAAAAGCGCCAAGAGAACGGGCGCCGATGATTAATTTAGAAGATGCCCCTGAAACATCAATTAGACAAGCGATCAAACCAGGGACATTACCGAAAGCTATTTTTGATTATTTAGCACCGCGAAGACAGCTCGTTTACTTTATTCAAAAAATAGAGTCCGACGATCTATCCGAGGCTTAAGCATGCAAAATAACGCCCCCGTTATTTCTATTAATAAACTCTTCGATCCTGTACTGATCATTGACGCAGTAAATGGCCAAATTATTTCTGCCAACTCTGCTGCTTTTGAGTTTTTTGGTATTCATAAAGGGCTGTTACCACTAACGCTTTCTACCTACTTTCCATCTATCGAAGATCAGGTATTTTGGTCTGCCAAATCTGAAATAATAAAATCGACAGACTTTCCATTAATTGACTCTGAAACCATGGTTTTGGATAAAAATGGAGAAAACTGCCTCGTTAGGCGCTGTGTATGGTGGTTAGATGAAAACCGATATCAAGTATTGATTCGAATCCAATCCTCTAGCAACCACTCTCTTCAGCATATTCAATTGCAAAAAGCAGAAATGTCATCTGCATTTGATTCTTCCATCCACTTAACCGCCATTTTAGATCTGCACGGTAATTTGCTTCATTCGAATTTGGCTTTCAATAGTTGGTTAGGTCAAGATGTTAGCGCTCAATCTGCGACTCAACTATCAGGGCTAATTAACACAAAAGTGATCGATCCAGCGTTGTACGAGCTAGATCAGTGGATTTTAGCAGCACGCTTACACCCTCAGCAGATTGAATTAAAACTAAAAGATGGAAGTACGTTTAAGCAAACGCTAGCGCCAAGATTTAATAATAATCGTGCGATTGGTTATTTATTAACATTAGAAGATATTACACTACACGTTGAACAAGATGCCTATCAACGACTGGCATGGTCTGCTTTAGAGGCAACAGATGAAGGTGTAGTGATTCTAGATGAGGCATTCGCCAGTATTGCCTACAATCCAATTGCTAATGCCCTAAATAATCAATCACATGATTTTGAGGCAGATTCACTAGAAACTTTATTTGCCTACGCTCAAGCCACTCAGCAACTACTGATCAAACAAACCATTGCAAAAAAAGGTCTATGGCATCAAACCATTAGACAAAGAACACGCTCAGGTAATATCCAATCGTTTAAAGTAAGGATTTTGCCAGTTAGCCACCCCAATAGTGCAGCCCATTATGTCTTGTTCTTCAAAGATCTTAATGCGGTCAGTGCTTCGGAAATGGTTACCCAAGACAGAAATAGGCATTTAGACCCCCTTACGTTGCTCTCGGATCGTGCTGGATTTATGCAGACGCTGAGCGAGTTAACACGCCAAGCAGATAACACAACCAAATTTGCGGTTGTGTATTTAGATTTAGATTTCTTTAAGCATGTAAATGAAAGCTTTGGTTTATCAATTGGTGATAAAGCCATACAAGAAGTTTCTGCCAGATTAAGCCAATGTATCCGGCCGGGCGATATTGTTGCCAGACAAAGTGGAGATGAGTTCATCTTACTACTGCAGCACGTGGACGAACTTCAGGCCAGTAAAGTGGTCTCTCGTCTGCAGGACCATCTTTTCCAGCCTTATACCATCGAAAAAGAAACATTTAGCTTAACTGCTAGCTTAGGTATTTCACTTTATCCAGACAATGGTAAACACGCTGCTGAATTAATTCGAAATGCTGAAAGAGCAATGCATTTTGTAAAAAACAGAGGACGTGCGGGTGTACGCTTCTACCAGCATCAAATGAGCCAAAGTTTATTAAGCCGCATGAAGTTGGATCACTCGATGCGGGCCGCGTTAAAAGCGGAAGAGTTCTTTTTGGTTTATCAACCACAAATCACCCTTGGTACCAATGATCACTTGAGCGTCGAAGCGCTCATCCGATGGCAGTCTCCGGATCAGGGATTAGTCTCTCCTGCCAGTTTTATTCCACTAGCGGAAGAGACTGGTTTTATTGTTCAGATTGGCAGATGGGTCTTAGACGAGACGTGCAAGCAACTCGCCAAATGGCGCAATGCTGGTTACCAGATAATGGCATCCGTTAATGTATCTGCAGTCCAATTTCAACAGTCCGGATTTGTAGATGAAGTAGCAGAGGCACTGATTACGCATCAGTTACCAGCCCATGCATTGGAATTAGAGTTAACCGAATCTTCTCTGATTAAAGATGTGGATGAGGCCATCAAGCGTTTGCGTGCCTTAGCCGATTTGGGCATTCGATTAGCGATTGATGATTTTGGAACTGGCTATTCTAATTTAGCGTATTTAAAGCAGTTTCCAATTAACACATTGAAAATTGATCGTTCTTTCATTAAAAATGTGCCCGGCCAACCGGTAGATGAAGGGTTGGTTAGTGCGATGATCAACATGGCCAATGCATTAGATCTAAACATTATTGCTGAAGGCGTTGAAACCGAACAGCAGCAGCAATTCTTGCAAAATGCCGGATGTGAAACTTACCAAGGTTTCTTGTATTATCCGCCACAATCTGCTGATGCTATTTCTGAAATATTGCTAAATACCCAAACGCCCTCTAAACCACTCCGTTGCACAAACCGCTCTTGACCAATCATAAGAAGCGGTTAAACTGACATGCTTGATTATTCCGATGTCAGTAAATATGAATAGCCCCCAATCATTGAATGAACATCCACTAAGACAAACGTTAAATGACGAAGCACATGCGCGGCCCTATTTTATTGCCCCGCTTCGCTCTCAGGTAACAGCGCTTGTACTTACGGCAGAAGACCTCGCAAAACATAGAGCCTCCATTACGAAGCTCTGCGAAGAATGGTCATGTCCCATCCCCCCTTCTTCAGCTGGTCAACATACCATTCAATCGAATGGATTAACGATTCGTTGGGATGTTCATACAGAGTTTGTGCGCTACACATTTATTCGCAACTGGCAAAAAACGGAAGGTATATTTACAGAGAGTCCGCTGTCTGCCGTTCCTCAAGATTGGTTAACCAATCTACCAGGGCAGGTTCTCGTCGCAATTCATACTGCCGTATTACCCAAACCAACTCCCCCGCTAGATTTAGCGCAAATTGCGAATAACTATTTTGATGGCAATGACTTAATCGGATCTGAAGTTGGAGATGGTAAAGGCGTTGCTTTAACGGATCTAAGATTGCATCCAGACCCCCATTTAGCATCTGGCGCTTCTCGTATTTTACTATTAGATGGTCAAATGGGTCAGCGACAAAGCGGACGCATGTTACAACGTCTACTTGAAGTCGAAACATATCGAATTCTTGCCCTACTCTCTTTACCCCAAACCAAGCAATTGCTCCCCCAACTTGCCAAAATGGAAAAAGAGCTCAGCGAATTAACCACGGCGATCAGAACTGAGTCTGCAGAAGATAAAATGCTACTCAATAACATTACCCAACTTGCAGGTGGATTAGAAAACAGCATTGCAACCAGTAGTTATCGATTTGGCGCAACACGCGCTTACTATGCATTGATTGAACGACGGATTGATGAGTTAAGAGAATCTCGCCTTCAAGGTTTGCAGCCGTTTAGAGAGTTTGTGGAACGACGATTAGCGCCTGCGATTCATACCACCAATGCAGTAAGCACGCGTCAAGAACAGTTATCCCTTCGCCTTCAGCGAACAACGGCCTTATTAAGAACCCGAGTCGATATTGCCAGTGAAGCACAACGCCACGGATTGCTCGACTCAATGAACCGGAGAGCCGCTTTACAATTAAGACTACAAGAAACGGTCGAAGGATTATCTGTTGCTGTTTTAACCTACTATATAGTCGGTTTAGTTGGTTACGCGTCCAAGGCACTTCACGCAGTTGGTTTAGAAGTTAATTATGAAATGACAACCGGGTTTAGTATTCCGATTGTCGCTGGTTTGGTAGCTTATGGCATGCATCGCTTTAAGAAAAAGCTTGCTGCACACCACTAAGCGGCTTATTGCTAGCTTCATCTATCAATAAAAACAAAGCCCATCAATGCATTGATGGGCTTTGTTTTTTAGTCAAGCAAACTGAGCGCGGGCCTGTCGATACACACCTTCAAGTGTATAGATTGCTAACGCAGTCCAAATTGCAATAAACCCCATAAAACGAACATGATCAAACGGCTCATGGTAGAGCCACACACCTAAGCCAAACTGTATGGATGGAGATAAATATTGAAGTATCCCCATGGTGCTCAATGGTAATCTTCTGGCCCCAATCGCAAATAATAGCAAGGGAACCGCCGTAACAATCCCTGCACCAGCCAACATCCAAGACTGATAGGCAGGAATATGACCAAAACTAGCTTTACCTAACCATTCGAGCGATAACAAGAAAATCAGTGCAGGGCCCGCTAACAGCAAGGTTTCAACCGAAAGACCTTCAAGAGAGTTTAACTTCGCAGTCTTGCGGATCAAACCATAAAAACCAAAAGAAAGCGCAAGAATTAAAGCAACCCATGGTAGTTTTCCAAGGTGAAAGGTCATCCAAACCACACCAAGCGTAGCGATTAACACAGCGATTTTTTGGAGCGGTCTTAGTCTCTCCTTTAGAAAAACAGCCCCCAACAAGATATTGACCAATGGATTCATAAAGTAGCCAAGGCTACATTCCAGAATCATGCCTTCATTTACAGCCCAGATGTAAAGCCCCCAATTGGTAGCTAGTAATAACGAAGAAAGGAGAAATGTCTTAGCGATGCCCGGTGCTTTCAATAAGGAAAAAGTACGTTTAACGTCTTTCATCCAAAAAAGAACCACGGCAACAAATACTAAGGACCACACCATACGGTGCCCTAGAATTTCTATGGCAGGCACATGAGACAAGGGCTTCCAATACAAAGGAAACAAACCCCAAAAGAAATATGCAAAAAATCCCGCTAACAAACCTTGCCTGGAAGACATAAATACCAACGTAAAATACTGTGAAGACGCACTTAGCGTAGACAATTTTTCTGTTTGTGTACCGGTACACTTTCAGAAACGATTAACAGACACTTAGTGAAGACACTCAATTCAGGTACACTAATTATTCATCAATCACAGAGGCGTTGGCATGCAAGTAAAAGCACTTTATTCTTACCCTCTTAAATCTGCAGCAGGTATATCTTACCAAGAGGTATCTGTTAACCCGATGGGACTTCCGAACGATCGACATTGGATGATTGCCAACCCTGAGGGAAAATTTCTCACTGGACGGCAATTCCCTGAAATGGTGCTTATCCAAGTAACGATAGCTAGTGGCGGCCTACATTTATCTGCCCCGAATATGTCAGATCTAATTGTTTCCCTTGAACAATTAACAACAACGAGTGCAGCCCATGTATGGGGACAGGACTTCACGGCAAGAAGTGGTTGTGCAAAAGCCAATGAATGGTTAAGTCATTTTCTCAATACCCCTGCGCAGCTCATGTACATTGGAGAGCTCACAACAAGATTTCGAGATGGGTCAACGCCGCTCTCATTTGCCGATGGCTACCCAATCTTATTAGCTGGACAAAGTTCTTTAGATGAACTCAATCAGAAGCTTGAATCTCCTGTTGATATGCGTCAGTTTCGCCCAAATATTGTGATTGATGGCGCACCCGCTTTTGAAGAAGACTTTTGGACTCTCATACAAATAGGGGAAGTAGAACTTGCGGTCAAGAAATACTGTGAGCGCTGTGTTTTTACGACAGTGAATCCTGATACTGGTGAGAAATCACCAGATAATGAACCTTTAACGACATTATCTGGTTTTAGAAATATTCCAGAAAAAGGCATCTGCTTTGGCCAAAATCTTGAAGTGGTAAAATCAGGCACCATCAGAGTAGGTGATGAAGTAACCATTCTAGATTGGGCATTTTAATATCCCGTAATTATGGGTATACAAACGATTTTACCAACGTCAATTCGCCAGGTTTACGCATTGGCACAATGAAGGTTTGCTGTTTTTCATTTAGCGTATTTTCGTTGGTAATAATCGATACTTTTGCGACTGTAATTACATCCCTACGTTCACCACTGCCGTAGTAGTTCACATATACCAAGTAAGTACCTTTTACGGGAGATGGGCTAGAAAAAATTTCCGGCCCATAACCTGTGGTGACATCTACATCTAATGCGCCGCCATTATCTAATACCCGACCACCATACCAAGCATGCTGGCCATCTGGAGAAATAACATGCAAGTCTAGGTCAGTCTGGTCAGTATCCCAAGATAGAACCACTCTCAATCTAGGTTTGGATTTATCCGTATATGCTTCATAAAACTGTGTGCGTTTCACAGACTGTCCTGAAGAAGACTTTAACTCTACGTTATTTGAGCCCGACACAAATGCATATGGTCGTTGAAAACTACCATCTGACTCAACACGTTGTGGCATTGCCACACCATTAACGACTAAGGTATATGGTTTCTGATTCTTTACCTTAGGCAACCCTTTGATTTGGCCTGCAATCAACGCAGAGCTAGCTTGCCCTGATTGCACATTGACACTAGAAGCAGGATATTGAATACGCTGTTCATATTCTTCTTGTTGCCCTGCAGAATTTCGCCAACCGTTGTTCGGCGCTTTTAATGTCACCTCACCCAAGGCCCAACTAATCAGTGGTTGCATAGCAGCGATAACGACCGTCATCATCAACAAGTGTTTAGTTTTCATTTAGATTCAATCTTTGTAATTGACGCGCTTTCGACTCTATAAATACTTCATCAATCCCGCGAGGATGATTTGCAAAGGCAATATGCAAATATTCATGAGTTAAGGTAATACGGTCTTCTTCAGAGAAGAACGACTTCATATATATTCTCCCCTCCCCGCTTTCAGAGTTTGGATTGCCGACCAAGCTTTTACAGATTTGCGGTAAGTGTCTAGGGGGCTCATACCCTACTTCACTCATTAAATACCGTCTCCATTTTGGAATCTGCATAGATAACCAATGCTCCGCATTCGGTATTGACTCACATTTAGAATCAACCGTAGACCGGTAAGATTGCAATTGTGCTTTTGGCCAAGTTTTGCTTAATATTGTCTTAAAGGATGTCGTTTTAGCTAAGGTCTTTGCAGTTTGCCAAGACAAAATGCCGGGACTATCTAGCCGTTGATGAAAGCGCACTGGTTCACCAACCAAAATGAGTTCATCCGTCCAATTTGCCAACTTTAATGCCGCAGTACTCGCATTATTTACCGAGACACGCTGATATCTAGAGCTATCTTTAATCCAATAACAGCCTTGGCGTTTCTCTGCATTTTGGATTAAATAACTTCTAACAATGACTGCAAAGGCTTTTGCTGCCTCTACGTCATTTGGATTTGCCTCTCTATCTAGCACGCGTGCCACATATTCATTGACACCCATACGCCCTGTTATTTGTAGACTAGGCTTAGTATTTAAACGCAACGCCCCATTACCACGAAACGTTAAGCTATTTCCATTCTGAAACTGGATCAACAGATCCCCATTTAGCGCAGCGCGGTTTACCGGCACCTTCATAGGTAAAGATAAAACCTTACGGATGGGATAGTCGCTAAAGTAATCGACTAAGACGCAGTCTCTATCATCGGGTATTTTTTGATTGATCAGTAGGGGCTGAACAACCGTCGATAATTTATCTAACGCGTCATTACTTGTGCCTTTCGCTGACAACCACACGACCGAACCATCCGCTAACCAACCAAGTCCGCCACCTACTCTCTGTTTTGCATCTAGCGGATTTGGCATCGTCCATGTTTTTAACCGAAGTTGACTTCCAAAATTTTGCAACATTGACGGAGCTGTTCCTGTTGTTGCAACAGACATTAAATTACTAGCTATCGTCCTTTTGCTTGAACTCGGCAAACTATCTAGCGCCTGCATTAATTGCTTAACAGGTACTCGATAATTTTCAGTCAAATTCTCGATTCGCCAAATCCATTCGGGAGCCCCTAAACGAAACCAATATTGCTGCCAAGCTTTCGCAGAAATACCAAGGCGATTTGGCAAGAAATATAAGCCGCAAGATTTAATCAGCGCATTCTCTCGATCGATAGATTGCCCTTTCCCGCAACAATAAACCTCGTCCTTTATCTGTCCTTTACAATCATAATCCTCACTTGGTATTTGTTTATCCAGTAAATATGCATAAACAAACAGTTTCCATGTGCTTCCCAAGGGAGTGACTACATTTTCTTTCACATGCGGGATGGGGGCTTTTTTAAAGTCGTCCCACGCTAAAATTGAAAACTCGTCATGATTCAATCTTGCGAACACCCCTACAGGCTCGGCATAACTCAATGCCACCTGTAGAAATGTTCCAACTAAAGATACTAAAAGTAGTAATAACTTTTTTCTTACTGTACGAGCCAACTTTGCATTTTCCCTGACTGATCAAATGCTTTTCCCTCTGGTTGATACATACGGAAGTACCTAGCGGCGGGGGTAACAAATTTTCCTTTAAGAGAAAACCGAATTAGTTGGCGAGAAATAACCGTTTTATCTAAGGTCTCAATCGGCACTTGATACGATAGTTTCCCTTCTTCGAATTGCATTCGGTTAAACGAAGAGTCATCTGCATGCTCTCCCGTTAAACCTGCAATTTTCACTCCCCAAGTTGTCCCTTCTACCGATGCGCCGGCTGGTAATGGCACTTCTAACAGCCCAAAATGATACTTTCCACTCTTTGGTTGAAGCACCACTTCATCTACATAAAGCGCATCAGACGATAACGCCGTTCCTTCCGTTACCTCTTTCACTTTAAAAGAAAGGCTCTCTGACTCTGGCACCAGCTCATACAGTTTTCTAGAGACCTGAATAGGCAGTTTTGATTTTTCCACTTCATTGGTTTGATATCTAACTAACGCTTGAGATCCTGAACCAACAGTACCCTGCAGCGCGATTTGAGCAGGTACTTTTTCCCCTTGAAATACCCAGGTAATTTGGCCAGTCGGAGAAGTATTTAGTCTCCAACCAGTATCAGCGGGTTTGATCATCGCTGGCAGGGTTGCTACCAATTGATTCAGTGACTTTTGCAGCCAAATCAAGGCCAAGGAACGATCAATTGTTGGTAAATCCTTACTGACGCTACCTAATAAGGACTGTGCCGAGGTTGGATTTTTAGTTGCCATGGCAATAAAGCTTTGCAACAAAATCGAACGATCCGCACTGACAATTGGTAGTTGCTTTGCACTCAATTGGGTTAACTCAGGTGAGGCAGTCACACCAAGCTTCTGATGCAAATAATTACTGACTAACAATGTTAACGCATAGGCTTTTTGACTTTCTGTTTCATAGAAGAGAAAACCATTACCGCCAGGGGCCAATTTGGCATAGTTGCTCCAATTTAAGCTAACGATTGATTGGTCAACCCCTTGCAATAAGTTTTGAACTGGCAAGCCCATCTCATCAGCCCATAGCAATACCATCGCTCGCTGAACAAGAGGCGTATCCTTACCATGCTTTTTATACACCTCAAACAAATAACTCCAATTGTCAGCAGGTAGATTTAAACCAAGCGCTTTACTGGCGTACCAATCTGCGTAATAGGCATAGCCGGTTAAGAAGAGATTATCTTTAGATGCATATCCCCACCAACCAAACACGCCATCATTTCCGGCTAGTTGCACAAGTCTTAAGCGTTGCTGCTGCAATAAATTGGTTAATACATCGGTAGAACCAGGAACTGCAACACCAGTAGTTAATGATTGTTTTGCCATCGCCAATGGAATTAAGCGGCTAGAGGTTTGCTCAACACAACCATAAGGGTAGTCGATCAAATCATCTGCTATTCTCGCAATTTGCGCATTTGCACTCGACAAGAAGCTGAGTTGAACATTTTTAGCATCAACTGGTAGAGAGATAGGAAGACTATTTCCAGTTAATGGTAATACCACCTCTTTATCAGTCAGCCAGTTATTAGTGGTAACAGATAAACGCGTATTTAAGCTATCCACCACCGTTGAGCCTTGTAGAATTTGGGCATTCATGTCACCAGCCTGCAATTTTTCAACAGGCATTTCGATGAAGTTAGCACCTGGCTTTAAGGTTAACGCTTGCTTATAAGTCCCCATTGGTGCTTTAAATTGCAAGTTTGCGTTCGTTTGCTTGCTCGTCTGGTTAAAGACAATCCAAGAAAGCACCGGCTTATCATCTTGCCTAAAGCTATTTGTGCCAGACAGTTTTACAAAGATTGGCTTATCTGAAAGAATGTACTGCAACTGCTGGCCAACAACGCCATCATCACTCATGGCTCTAGCTGTCATTCGCCATCTGGTTAATGAATCCGGCATGACAAAAGAAAACTTCACATGACCAGATGCATCGGTACGCAATGCGGGCTGCCAACTTGCAGTATCCTTTTCATCCCTTCGCGGTCTTTCTAAAACTTTTACGCTCCGCTCATTGTAGTTTTGCGCGTTTTTCTGACGCTCTTGAAATGGCGCGGTGGCTAAGTCGTAATTAATAAATGACAAGCTGGAGGTAGTTCTAACGTTATTTCTTCGCGGATGATAGAAAAAGTCAAAAATATTAGGCGCGATTTCTGGCTGTAGCACATAAACCATTTCATCAACCGCACCGAACATGACATTTGAAGAAACAGGTTGCCCTTTAATAGTCGTTGCAATATCGACATTCACTATCTCACCTGGGCGATAAGTGGTTTTATCCGTCTTGATTGCAACGTCAATTGTAGGCTGGCTAACTTTTATACCCGCGTTCTGAAAAACTACTTCTCCGGATTGAACATAAAGCACAGAGAAAGTAATGTTTGGGGCAAACTGTGGATCTACTTTAATTAAGGCTTTCCACTGTTTTGCATTCAGTTTTTGCATCTTAATTAAATCACTACCAGCAAGTAAGGCATGATGCTCGACTTGGTCGCGCTCTAACGTTAACAGGGCATTATTCACCGCATTTGGAAACGTAATAAGTGCTTCTGCGGTTTGGCCTGGCTGGTAAGTTTCTTTATCAAAAACAATTTCAACGCTACCCGGCACGACTTGTAATTGATCACCCGCAACCCAGTGTGAGGTGGCGCCAAGCACATTGCCATCTTTATCTCGAATGGTGATGGTATAAGAACCTGCTTCCGCAAAACGAAGGGAAAAAGCACCTTTCGCAGGCATCGTAATTTTGCCGCTTTTAATTGTTCTAGATTCTAGTCTGAGCGCTTCCCATGTAGCTGGCGCGGCCCCCTTGCTAGTTAGCTCAGTCATGCTAAAAACAACTAGCTCGTTAGGGGAGGAAAAGTTCTTTGTTCCTACTAAACTATATTGACTAACTCCACGCTCTATTAGCAGCTCTTTCGTCATTTTTACGCGATAGGCGGCGTCATCTGATGCAAGCATTGTGAGAATATAGCGGCTTGGTTCTTTGGCTGCGGGAAGCGAAATTTTGATGTTTCCTTCGCTATCAGACACTAACTCTTGCTGTTCTAATTTGATTGGGAATTGACCGGAATAGCCTAAGTCGCCAGCCACCATTGTGCTAGCTTGTGCGCGAACATTTAGCGTTAGATGAGCGCCTAACACAGGCTTTCCATCTGGATAAGCTAAATGAATGTATCCATCAATTTGCTCACCGGTTTTATAGCTTGGTTTTGCCATTTGCAGATGCATATCAAAATGTGGCTTGATGTAATCTGCCACTCGGAACGCGGCACTGTAAATATCGTCCCCCATTGTCATGCGTAACTCATAGCCCCCCGCAGCAGCATTCACAGGCAATGTAAAGCTGGTATTGCCTCCCTGTTTTGCATCAAATTTCAAGTCTTTCACTGCAACAGGAGTGCCATTTGGGTCGTTCAATTCAATATGAATATTTGCAGAAACTGCTAATGTCGATTGGTTAGCAGAAATAAATTTTCTTGCCATTAGTTTTAAATTGACGGTATCTCCGGGACGGTACAATGGGCGATCAGTGACGGCATAGACTTTTGTATTATAAATTTCACTGTCGTAATAAAAGTTTTCTGAAACAAATACACCACCCGCAGCATCTTGCCCAAGCACGTACGTATGTTCAGGACTTGCCTTTTTCAGCTCAGCTACACCGTCTTTATCGGTAGTACTGCTAGCTAATACGCCAGCACCATCGGTCCAGACGACCGTACTATTTGGCATTGGTGCGCCTGTCTGGCGATTGGACGTCCAAACCAACATTTGCTGGCCAGCATTTTTAGTGACACCAATCGCGTCACTCACAAATAGAAGGGTATTAGCACGATATGCACCAATGTATGCCTCTACTACATAAAGACCAGGCTTTAACTTACCAAGCGGCACAAATACATTGCCAGAATTTGGACGAATAAACTCACTACTACTACCTTCTAGTGTTAACCCTTTGGGAGGAGCGATTTGCTTTGCTTGCCAAATTGGATAGCGAAAATGATTGGTTAATTCGAAACCTGGTAATACACGATATTGCGGATTATTTTCAAACTTTGTCGGATTGTTAATGTATTGGCCTGTTTTTAATTGAGGCAATGCTTCCATTGCTTTTGTACGAACATCTGTACTAAACACACGTTGCCAAGATCGGCGAGACTTTTTATACCACGTATCCCAAAGAAAATTTAAGGTATTTGGTAAGCCCTCACCCACATAATTACCCTGTAGTTGCAAACGGTGAAGGTTCTTTTGTGTCTTCAAAAAGTCTAGTGGCTTGGGTACTCGGTACAAAGCAATATCCACACCACCGTATTGCTCAAGGTAATCACGAAACCCTTCGCCAGGCGCTTCTACACGTACCTGGGCAATTTGCGAAGAGCCAAAACTGCTATCCGAAAGCAGGAAAAAAGGTTGTCCCTTAAAGGTTTCATAACCACTTGCAGGAACCGGGTCTAAAGCATACGCAGACTTCAGTAACACCAGATACGCTAAGAGCAGGGTTAGGCAGTAAGAAAAGACAGCCTGAAAATGCCTATAAAATTTGGGTTGCTGTTGAGAACTTGCCAGCGTGAATCTTTCCATGTACTTAGTTCCTGAATTGTCACTAGCCGAAGGCCGGTATCTGACTTGGTCGTCTTACCTGTGTGATAACCAATATGATTACCACCTAAATAAATCATTAAATGTTGATCATCGCCTTGATCGAAAAATAGCAAATCACCGGGTAATAGCTGAGCCAGGTTTTTACTAATAAATCGGCTATTTCCCTGAATAAGAGAAATAGCGGATACGTAGTTACTTTTTTTCCCTGACTCCGTCACCCATCCATCCATCAATGCCATTTGCTGTTTATCTAGCATCAATGGAGGTGGCAATTGTTTATCTTGCAATCCGTTTGCCCGAATCCACGCATAAGAGTGATTAGCAAAGCTTTCATGCACAGCGTATCGTACTAAGCCCGCACAATCGCGATGAACCCAACGAGGAGATGCACCACGACGAATCTGGTCATTGGCGATTAAAACCATCCACTGTCTGAAAATAACGGATTGCTGGTGGTTTAACCGAATACGGCCGACGTCATCGCCACCTAACCCCAGCGCTCCGCTTGGTAACGTAACCACCGCTAGGATACTCATGCAAAATTGCCGTCGATTCACAATTTAACCTGCTACTTTGCGCTCTTAAATAACCAGTTCGTTTCTACCCAGCCATCAGAATGAGGCGTTCCACTCAGTTGAATAGATAAGGATGGGTATTTTGCTAACACTTTTAATTTGGGAATGAGTCGTTGTAATGCGACATCTCTTAAAACAGGCTCTTGATCAGCCGGTAGCCCAGCTAATGTTTCATTTTGTAATAACTGAGCCAATTGTTTTGGGCTAGACATGACGATGGTTTGATCGCCGCGTTTTACTTGATCTGCTGCCGAAGGGTATTGATGTGACATCACTGATAACACATCATCCACCAGCTTTCTATCTGGAGAGAAGATTACTTTGTCCCCCGACACGGCTAATGCCACGGGAAAGTATCTTGCTGCAGAAAGGTTTTTAGACATTGCACCTAAGCTATTTGCTTTCGCGACACCATAACGCGCACTAACTACTCGTTGCCAGATAGTTGCACTTCCAATTTTCTGAGTTTTGACCGGAAACTTTGCTCCATTTTTTACTTCAGAAGCACCAATCATTTTTTCAAACACGCGTCCAAGTAATGGGGCACTCTGCTTTGCTGCGCTAGCAGACTTTAAGTTGGCAATAATTAGCGGTGATGCCATTGAGGATTTTGCATACCAACAAACTGCTGTTTGTCCATTTAAAGCATTGATGAATGCATTTCGATTTTCTTCTGTTTCATCTGGCATCAATTCTTTAAAGACATCGTTCACCGTTGCTTTGTGAAGTGGCAAACTACTGCAGAGTGCGGGATTGGCTGGTAAGGATTGCCAAATAGCACTGGCATTCCAACCACCTTCCGGTAGCTTAGTCTGATCGAGCATGACGGATGATTTCCATCCACCCTTCCCAAAATCAAACCTGACAGCTTCGAAGCCCGAAAATAGAGATTGATATCCAAAAGAGAGAAAATCAGCTGAAGTGGCTATTTGGTGGTCTGATTGGTTCTCTTTGGAGAGGTGGAAATATTGACGATAGTGATCTTTCGCATCGCCCGACTTGCTTAAGTATGCTGATGCGAAGCTAGATTTATCTTTATCTAGTGAAACTTTTTGAGTGGAAGAAGCCGTCAACTCTTCAGGAGTGGCAGCTAGCAACATGCCTGGATCTGAGAGCACCAGCATCTGATCGCTTGATGCCGCAAATAGCAGGCTCTTGTTATAGCCATAATTTAGCGCAAAAACAGGTAAATCATCCCCATCTACAGATAAGCTTGATACTTGTCTTAACTGACTGTCAGAGACGGCGACATTGCCTGCTGCTTGCAATAATTTTGCCCAGTTATTTCGCTTTACTTTTAATAGCCAATATTTAAGTTTGCCTGATTCATCCCGCCATAAAGCGACTTCTGCGGGCTCATTAAACACTTCATTTAGTAAGGATTCTGAAAAAGTGAGGTTATGTTCAAATGCAATTCGTCGAAGCGCGCCTGAGATAGAAAGACGACTTTCATTTTGCTCGTAATAGAAAACAAAATCTTCCGTTAACACATCTTTCAATAGTGGCACTTTAAGCATGTCAGATGGAATCTTAGACAATGCTTTGGTTTCAATCACCATATCAGGTGAACTCAGATCGATCGCCAATTGGTTAGCGTTGACTGTTCCAAACCCTGAAAAAGGACGCCAAATAGCTTGTACAGCAATTGCACTTCCGACAAGAAGAACAACTGACGTAGAAATCACTTTTGCTTTTCGAGATATTGCCATACGTTTTTGGCCTAAAGAGTAGACGGTTGATATTGCATCACGCTAGTTTACCGCATGTTATTGACATATCAAATTAAAAATTCGAAATGCATAATCATTTGTCTAATGGCAAAAAACAAAAAGCCCCGCATTTGCGGGGCTTTTTGTTGAGACTAACGACTGATACAGATAGAGCAATTATGCTTTTACTGTTTCAGCAACATCTTGATAGTCTTTGATTTCATTGAAGTTCATGTAACGATAAACTTCAGCGCCTTTCTCGTTAATGATACCGATGTTAGCTTGGTACTCTTCCAGAGAAGGAATCTTGCCTAGTTTAGAACAAATCGCTGCCAATTCTGCAGAGCCTAAGAACACGTTGGTGTTTTTACCCAAACGGTTAGGGAAGTTACGTGTAGAAGTAGACATTACAGTTGCGCCTTCACGTACTTGTGCTTGGTTACCCATACACAAAGAACAACCAGGCATTTCCATACGTGCACCAGCACGACCCAATACACCGTAGTGACCTTCTTCAGTCAACTGCTGTGCATCCATTTTGGTCGGAGGAGCAACCCACAAACGTACTGGAATATCTGCTTTACCTTCTAGCAGTTTAGAAGCTGCACGGAAGTGGCCAATGTTAGTCATACAAGAACCGATAAATACTTCATCAATCTTTGTACCAGCTACATCAGACATGGTTTTTACGTCATCTGGGTCATTCGGGCAAGCAACGATTGGCTCTTTGATTTCAGCTAGATCAATGTCGATCACTGCTGCGTATTCTGCATCTGCATCTGGTTGTAGTAGTTCGCCGTTAGCAATCCACTCTTCCATTTTCGCGATGCGGCGCTCTAGCGTACGTGCGTCTTGGTAGCCGTCTGCAATCATCACTTTCATCAATGTGATGTTAGATTGCATGTATTCAACAACTGGCGCTTTGTTTAGGCGAACAGTACAACCCGCAGCTGAACGCTCTGCAGACGCATCGGTTAATTCGAATGCTTGCTCGATTTTCAGTTCTGGCAGACCTTCAATTTCCAACACACGGCCAGAGAAGATGTTTTTCTTACCCGCTTTAGCAACAGTTAGCAGACCTTGCTTGATGGCGTAAAGTGGAATGGCATTCACTAGGTCACGCAGAGTGATACCTGGCTGCATTTGACCTTTGAAACGAACCAACACTGATTCAGGCATATCCAAAGGCATCACGCCAGTTGCAGCAGCAAAAGCCACCAGGCCAGAACCTGCAGGGAATGAAATACCGATTGGGAAGCGAGTATGAGAGTCACCACCGGTACCCACTGTATCTGGCAACAATAGACGGTTTAACCAGCTGTGAATCACACCATCACCTGGGCGTAGCGCAACACCGCCACGAGTAGAGATGAATGATGGCAATTCTTTGTGCATTTTCACGTCAACTGGCTTTGGATACGCAGCAGTGTGACAGAAAGACTGCATTACCAAATCAGCTGAGAAGCCTAGACATGCCAAATCTTTCAATTCGTCACGAGTCATTGGGCCAGTGGTATCTTGTGAACCAACTGTTGTCATACGTGGTTCACAGTATGTACCTGGACGTACGCCTTGACCTTCTGGAAGACCACAGGCACGACCGACCATTTTCTGAGCAAGAGAGAAGCCTTTGCCAGAATCCACTGGTGATTTTGGTAAACGGAAGGCATTAGAAGCGGCTAACCCGAGTGCTTCACGCGCTTTTGCTGTTAATGCACGACCGATGATTAGGTTAATACGGCCACCTGCACGAACTTCATCTAGCAACACTTCAGATTTCAATTGGAAGTTTGCTACTACTGAACCAGCCTTTTCGATCTTGCCATCGTATGGATAGATGTCGATAACATCGCCCATTTCGAAGCCAGATACGTCTACTTCAATTGGTAGAGAGCCAGAATCTTCTTGTGTATTAAAGAAGATCGGAGCGATTTTGCCACCTAGTGTGACACCACCAAAACGCTTGTTTGGTACAAACGGAATGTCTTGACCAGTCGCCCAAACCACAGAGTTGGTTGCAGATTTACGAGATGAACCAGTACCAACCACGTCACCCACATAAGCAACAAGATTACCTTTTTTCTTCAGGTCATCAATGAACTGCATTGGGCCACGTTTGCCGTCTTCTTCTGGCTTGAAAGCTGCATCTGGACGGGTGTTTTTCAACATTGCCAAGTAGTGCAATGGAATATCTGGACGGCTCCAAGCATCTGGTGCAGGAGACAAATCATCCGTATTGGTTTCACCAGGTACTTTAAAGACAGTAACAGTGATTTTCTTTTCTACTTCTGGACGTGTAGTAAACCACTCTGCGTCAGCCCAGCTTTGCATCACGGCTTTCGCATTTGCCACGCCTTTGTCTGCGAGTTCTTTTACGTCGTTGAAGTAATCAAATACCAATAGAGTTTTCTTCAAACCTTCAGCCGCAACCGCACCCACATCTGCATCAGCAAGTAGGTCGATCAATGGCTTAACGTTGTAGCCACCTAACATGGTGCCAAGCAATTCTGTTGCTTTTGCACGAGAAATTAGCGGAGACGCAACATCACCATCTGCAACAGCAGCTAAGAAAGATGCTTTTACTTTTGCAGCATCATCCACGCCTGGTGGTACACGGAAAGTAATTAGCTCTACCAGGAAGTCTTCTTCACCTGGTGTTGGATTTTTTAGTAATTCTACTAACGCTTCAGTTTGAGAAGCAGAAAGAGGAAGAGGAGGAATACCAAGCGCTGCACGCTCGGCAACATGTGAACGGTAAGCTTCTAACACGGCTGCAATCCTTGTTATGTAGGCACTGAGATTACCGCGCTATCAATAGATGGCATGCGTGTAGGAAAACATGCGCTATCGTATGGGGCACGGCACAAACGCAGTGACATGACATCGTTAAAGTGGGCAATTTATCTATTATTGACCGTATGCCAATAACTGCGCTCTTTGATTTTACGCCCACCTGAAAGGGATGTGAAGCCGTTTGTCGTTAGTTGAATAAATTTGGTCTATGAAAGACCGGTAAAATGCGTTCAACTGTCCAAAATAGATGCCCTTTTATAACTGAACAATCTATATTTATCAGGATTTATTCTACATTTAGCACATAGTGATTTGCTATAATCGCGCGTTTGTAGAATTAATAAACACTCGTCTGACCGCTACAAGTTAGTAGGGATGAATACGAGGGTTTCAACACTGGCAGGAATGACAGGAAACATTCATGTATATCTATGATGAAATTGACCAGCAGCTAATTGATGATCGTGTGCGTCAATTCCGCGATCAGACCAATCGCTATTTGGCAGGAGAGTTATCTGAAGATGACTTCCGCCCACTACGTTTGCAAAACGGTTTATACGTACAGCGCCATGCACCTATGCTTCGTGTCGCGGTACCTTATGGCGTATTAAACAGCAAACAGGTTCGTAAGCTTGCGCACATTGCACGCACTTACGACCGTGGCTATGGTCACTTTACTACTCGTCAAAACATTCAGTACAACTGGCCTGATTTGGCAAAAGTACCCGACATTCTAGAAGAGTTGGCTACCGTGCAAATGCACGCCATTCAAACTTCTGGTAACTGCGTACGTAACTTTACGGCTGATCAGTTTGCTGGCGTTGCTGCAGATGAAGTGATTGATCCTCGTCCATACGCAGAGATTATGCGTCAGTGGTTCACCTTCCACCCTGAGTTTGCTTACTTGCCACGTAAATTTAAAATGGCTTTAAGTGGCTCGACTGGTGACCGTGCGGCGATTTACGTACACGACATTGGTGTTCAGCTATACCCTGCGGCAGATGGCACCGTGCTTGCGGATGTGATTGTCGGCGGTGGTTTAGGTCGTACCCCAATTGTTGGCTCTGTGATCAAAAAAGGGTTGCCTTGGTTTGACTTACTGACGTATTGCGATGCTGTATTGCGCGTTTATAACCGCTTTGGCCGTCGCGATAATAAATACAAAGCGCGTATCAAGATTTTAGTAAAAGCACTTGGCCCAGATACGTTTGGTGACATGGTGGATGAAGAGTGGAAATACCTAAAAGATGGTCCAGGCCGTATTCCACAAGCAGAATTTGATCGTGTAAATGCACATTTCCAACCAAAGCCATACGAGAGCTTTGCAGGTAACGATGCAAGCTTTGAGGCGAAGAAAGCAGAAAACCCTGCTTTTGCTCGTTGGGTTTCTCGTAACGTGCATCCACACAAACGTGCGGGCTATTCAGCTATTACCTTCTCTCTAAAAGGTTTAGGTTTTGCACCTGGCGATATTACGGACGCACAACTAGACAAAGTTGCAGATCTTGCCGACCAGTATAGCTTTGGTGAAATTCGTGTTTCGCATGAACAAAATCTGATTTTGACCGACGTAAAACAATCTGATTTGTTTGCGCTTTGGGAAGCTGCGAAAGAACTAAAACTGGCAAATCCAAATATTGGTTTGTTAACCAATATGATTGCATGCCCTGGCGGTGATTTCTGTGCGTTAGCCAATGCGAAATCGATCCCAATTGCAGAAGGCATTGCTCAGCGATTTGAAGACCTAGATTACTTGTTTGATATTGGTGAGCTGGATCTAAATATTTCTGGCTGTATGAACTCTTGCGGTCATCACCACATTGGTCACATTGGTATTCTTGGTGTAGATAAAAATGGTAGCGAATGGTACCAAATCTCTCTTGGTGGCAACCAAGGGATGAGTGCCAAAGGTACACCTACAAGCCTAGGTAAGGTGATTGGCCCTTCATTTGCTCAAGATGAAGTACCTGCGGTGATTGAAAAAATCATTCAAACTTACTTAGCACTTCGTCAAGACGACGAGCGTTTTATTGATTCTGTACAAAGGCTCGGCATTGAGCCATTCAAGGAGCGGGTCTATGCCAAAGCTAATTAAGAATGGTCAGGTTTTAGATGACACGAGTGTTATCTTAACTGATAGCGAAGGAAACGAAGTTCACGAAGACGGTGATGCGATTGTTCCTCTAGCATGTTGGTTAGAAGAACGTCATCTACTTAAAGAGCGCCACACTTCTGTTGGTGTGTTGCTTGAAGGGGATGCAGAACCGGCAGAATTAAAAGATGATCTCGACTTTTTGAAATTAATCGTGATCAACTTCCCATCTTTTGTAGATGGCCGTGGTTATTCGATTGCTCGCCTTCTAAGAGAACGCTACGGATTTAAAGGTGAATTGCGCGCGGTTGGTGATATTCAACGTGACCAGTTGTATTACCTCGCTCGCTGTGGCTTTGACAGCTTTGTGATTCCTGATGGCAAAGATGCAGATGCTGCATTGGCAAGTTTCAATGATTTTTCTGATTCTTACCAAGCGACAGTTGACCGCCCTGTACCACTATTTAGTAGAAGACGTAACCAGTCTGCTAACTAATCGTCGGCATAGCAAACAAAAAGCCCTGACAAGTTCAGGGCTTTTTTGTTTTTGGAAGCGTTAGAAGAATATATTTAATTTGCCAGATGCATCAGTCTCTTATCTTTGAAATTGCTTCCAATAAGAGGCAATAGCAGCTTCAGATGCCTGCACTTCTATCCCCTGAGAAATCCAGTAATTCAAAAACTGTGCGATCACGGTTGATTGCTCATGATTAAAAGCTTCAAATCGCTTTCTTTTCGCATCAACCAAGTCCCATCTTGTCGGCATGGTTAATTCCGCAATCAGCGAATTAAACAAGGAATGTGCTGCAGCCTTATCTGATTGCTTAAGACACCATGTCATGATCGGGGGTAGATAATAAAGAAAAGCTAGATTATCTAAGTGAGGAAAGGGATTGATTGCCTTGTCGAAAGAGGCATCTGAAATTTGCCACCAGCGCTTGTCATTATCTAAAGCTCTGGCAGATGCGGCACGATTAGTCGCAGCAGGACCATATTGACGAATAACATCTGCCTCACGCAGTGTTGGCCCATTGCCTTTCATGGTGACATGATGAAAGGCATGACGGATTTGAGCCATTATTGCTGATCGATCTTGCATGTTTATCCCTCTGTAAATTCCAGTTTTATTATGAACATGCAACAACAAAACATGCTGTTACTTTTTCGCCAATTGCTGCTTGGCTCTCTCCATTGCAGCTAAAATCGCGGCCATTTTTGGATCTACCGCTTTTTGATTGCTGACCTGCGCATCTTCAGCCGAAGCAGTGGTTTTGCTTGCTAGGCGTTGTGTTCGCTCTGCTTTATCTCTAGCCAAACGAGTTTGTCTTTGGCGATAGGCTTTTCTTGCTAAGGAAGATTTGGCCGAACCAAGCGGTGCAGGATAATCTTGCTCAACAGCGACAACAGGCAGCATTTCAATACATTCGGTAGGGCATGGTGGCAAACAAAGCTCACACCCCGTACAACGGTCGGCCAAGATGGTGTGCATATGCTTTGCTGCACCGATAATTGCATCTACCGGACAGGCTTGAATACACAAGGTACAGCCAATGCAGTTTGCTTCATCTACCTTGGCGATAAATAGTGGTTTGGTCTCCCCACAGGACTTATCTAACGTAAGTCCTGTCTGACCAGTTAACATCGCTAAACGGTTTAGCCCCTCTTCTCCACCGGGAGGACAACGGTTGATTGCCGCCCCTTCATTGACGATGGCTTCAGCGTAAGGCAAACAGCCTTGATACCCACATTGCCTACATTGCGTTTGCGGCAACAAGGCGTCGATGTCTTCTATCGTAAACAGCATGTCGCGTCTTTCTTGATTCATGGTCAACCTGCGACTTATCTCTGTTTACTTTTTTGCCACTTTACGCTGGCTTCTACCACATCTTTTACCAAGGATGGACCACGATAAATTAATCCACTATAAAGCTGCACTAGGCTTGCGCCAGCCGCTAATTTTTCTTCAGCATCTGCTGCGCTAAAAATACCACCCACACCAATAATTGGTAGTTCGCCAGCCAGTAACTTAGATAGTTCGCGAATCACTTGGGTAGATTTGCGCTTAACTGGCGTACCAGATAAGCCACCTGTTTCTTGACCATGCTTCAGATGCTCTACACCAATGCGCGACAAAGTAGTGTTCGTGGCAATGACAGCGTCCATTTGGTGTTTGCGCAGCAAGTCTGCAATATCCACCAACTGTGGCATTTCCAAATCTGGAGCAATTTTCACCGCTAGTGGCACATATCGGCCGTGCTTGTCTGCCAATTGGGTTTGCGCATTTTTTAGGCTAGATAATAAATGACTAAATTCATCTGCTTGCTGTAATTGGCGCAAATTCTTGGTGTTTGGCGAAGAGATATTCACCGTGATATAGCTAGCAAACGGATAAACTTTGTTTAAGCCAATGAGGTAGTCATCTGTGGCTTTTTCAATTGGGGTATCGGCATTTTTGCCGATATTAATACCCAAAATACCGCCAAAATGACTGTGCTTCACGTTTTCGATTAACGCGTCGACACCGTCATTATTAAAGCCCATACGGTTAATAATGCCTTCAGCTGCCGGTAGCCTGAATAAACGAGGTTTTGGGTTGCCAGATTGTGGGCGCGGGGTGACGGTGCCAATTTCTAAGAAGCCGAAACCTAACGCAGCCAAGCCATCAATGTGATCACCATTTTTATCTAGACCCGCCGCCAAACCAACTGGGTTAGGAAAATCTAGTCCCATGACTCTCACCGGATTGGCTGGCACATTGCCTGCCAATACACGGCCAAAACCCATGGCTTCCAAAGAATCTAGCATGCCTAGACTTACTTTATGAGCAGCCTCTGGCGGTAGTGAAAACATTAATGTGCGTAAAAGTGGATACACCAGAACCTCTGTATAGCGATTTTATTTAACCGTTGATTATACCGCTTTTTATTGTCAAACCATCAACCATTCCGATGTGAAGTTTTCAATATTCATATTGTGTTTTATCCAGCGAATTAGAAAGTAGATTTCTAGCACACCTGAGACACAAAGGAATCCTAACTTTTGCATTTGAAAATCTTGTCTATACTCAAACAACAAACACCACTATAAATTTGGAGAAGACGATGACACTAAAGACTAGATTATGGCTAGTTGGCATCGCTAGTTTATTAGGCTTATTGATTATCTCGAGCATTGGCTTAATGGCAATGCACAGAACCATGTATGAAGAAAGACAGTCTGCCGTCAAACGTCTTTTGGTCATGTCGAATAACCTACTCGAGAATTACGTTAAATTAGAACAATCAGGAAAGCTCAGTAAGGAAGAAGCGCAAAAACAAGCCGCAAAAACACTGATGGGTATGAAATCTGACGATTTTTACTATTTTGCGAGAGATAGCAATGATGTTGTTCAGATGCACACCAAGAAAGAGCTAATTGGAAAAGTAGATAAAGGCAGTAAGTTACCAGATGGCCGTCATACAACAGATCTTTACCACGAAGTAACAAAGTCTGGTGATTATGCGTTTGTTGAAATTGCCACAACCAAAAAAGGTGGAACAGTACCCTACCCTAAGTTAAATGGCGTTTATGAGTTCAAAGATTGGGGTTGGATTGTAGGCGGTGGTTTCTTTATTGACGATATTGAAACCGTATTTTGGAAACAAGCTTACATCATGCTTGGAATAGGGGCGATATTACTGGTTATCGTTGGCGTATTGGTATATAGAATTGGAACATCCATCTTCAAAACCATTGGAGGAGAACCAATGGATGTGGTTGCGATTGTTCAATCGATCACCCAAGGAGATTTAAGTAAGCCAGTACAGTTGAACCCTGCGGTGAAACCCGACAGTGTGATGGGTTGTATGAAAACCATGCAGGCTAGTCTAATTGATATGATTAGGAAAATTAGAAGTTCCAGTTCCGCGTTGGGTACTTCTAGCCAGCAACTTGATCAACACATGAAAAAGTTAGAGCACGTTTCTAGCCAGGCCGCTGACTCTACCTCTGCGACCGCAGCGGCAATTGAGGAATTGTCGGTCAGTATTGATCACGTAACGAGTACGACAAAAGACACTGAATTAGCCGCATCGAACGCAGCAAATGCGGCCGTTGAAGGAACACAACTCGCCCATGCTGCTTCTCACCATATTGCTCAAGTCGCAGGTGAAATTGGTACGGTGCTAAGTAAGGTAGATGCGCTTTCTGACCGAACTAGAAATATTAGTGGCATTGCAGAAACCATCAGAGAAATTGCTAACCAGACTAACTTGCTTGCGCTAAATGCGGCGATTGAAGCCGCTAGAGCAGGTGAAACAGGTCGTGGTTTTGCGGTGGTTGCGGATGAAGTGAGGAAGCTAGCAGAAAGAACCACGCAAGCAACCGATGAGATTTCTGTGATTGTGCAAGCGGTTGTAGATGATACAGCGCAGGTTTCTGGTGTGGTACAGAACATTGGCCCAATGGTGAATGAAGGTACAAAACGCGTAGAAACTGCAGCGAATATGCTCAACACCATTAAGCAAGAAACCGGTTACTCACTACAACGCCTTCAAGGGGTGGCTGAGGCCATGCAAGAGCAAAGCCAAGCGGGTACGCTGATTGCAGGAAATGTAGAGCGGGTGGCTGGTGTAGTCGATGAAACCTATGCGACTTCATCCAATGTATTAACCGTTGCTAGCAATATTGCGGACCATGCGCATGAGCTAGAAGCGTCCGTCTCGAAGTTCCAGATTTAAATGGATATGCCTTTACCTAATTAACTGTTGTCCTCTGTTCTCCTCTCTTGGGCTGGTTAACAAACCAGCCTTTTTCTTTTGCTGTTTCGATTTGCCAATATTGGACTAAGGGTAGGAATCAAACTCGCTAGTATCGCCCTATTGCAATTGCTACCTGCATTAGTAGGTATCGATACTGGAGAGATAAATGATTAATTTTGAAACGGCAACCTACTACACCGCAACCAAAAAGTACGAACTAAATTTTCCATCATTAGAAGAAGACATTGATGTTGATGTGGTGGTGATTGGTGGCGGGTTTAGTGGCATTAATACTTCGCTAGAACTAGCAGAGCAAGGCGTCACTAGCATTGCCGTATTAGAAGCTCGCTATATTGGTTATGGCGGCAGTGGTCGTAATGGTGGTCAGATTATGGCGGGCATTGGCCATGATCTTGAAAAAATCAAGAAAGATGTTGGTGAAGAAGGCCTAAAAGCAATCTTTGCGATTTCTGATCAAGGCGCGGACATTATTAAGTCGCGGATTGAAAAGTACAATATCGATGCAGACTTTTGCCATGGTTACGGCTATTTGGGCTATAACGGCCGCCAATCTAAGACATTACGTGCTTGGGAAAAAGAATTTAAATCCCTTAACTCTAGCCATGAAATTCGCTACATGGAAGGCAAAGAGGTTCAGAGCATTATTGGTTCTGAAGCGTATAGCAGCGCCCTACTTCACATGGGTGGCGGGCATGTTCACTCGTTAAACCTACTATTGGGTGAAGCCAAAGCACTTGCAAGCTACGGTGCCAAAATTTATGAACATAGCCCTGTTGTAGAAGTGACTTATGGCGACACCGTAGTTGTTCGTACCGCCAAAGGCTCTGTTCGCGCAAAAAAACTGCTTTGGGCTTGCGATAGTTTCCTGAACAAGCTCGAACCTAATTTGCACAAAACCACCATCAATACATACGCGTTCCAGATGATGACCGAGCCATTGTCTGATGAAATGATCAAGCGCATCAGCCCTATCCGTGGCGCGTACAGTGATATTCGCCCGATTATTGATTACTTCCGTGTAACCAACGAAAACCGCCTGCTATTTGGTGCAGCCACTTATTTAGTCGATTACATCCCAAGCGATTTGAAAGAGTGGAACCGTCAATTAATGCTGAAAGTTTTCCCGTACTTAAAAGACGTGAAAATTGATTTAGCCTGGGGCGGCCCAATGGCATGTAGCCCAAATCTATTCCCACAAATTGGCGCCCTACCCGAGAACCCAAATGTGTTTTACGTACAAGGTTATTCCGGTTTTGGCGTTACCCCTAGCCACATTATTTGCAAAGTGCTGGCGGAAGGCATTTTGGGTGGATCGGCACGTTACAACTTGATTAGTTCTGTGCGCCGCATTGATGTATGGGGCAAAGATCAATTTAGACCGCTTGTCTGCTCTGCAGCTAAAGCGTGGCATCAACTGTCCGGTTATTGGAACGGACGCAGATAAAACTAGAGGAAAATCATGGCTTTAGAGAAAATTCAAACTGTTGCACTGTCTGACTTAGTCGAAATTGGTTCTGTATCCGTTTTAGGTGCAGAAGTAATTGGCGAAGACGTAAAAGCATTTGTAAAAGGTACTTTTGGTGCGCCAACAGACCCAGTTTCAGCGGGTTACTTTGGCACTAGCAAAGGTGTATTCAAAATGGTTTACCCATTTAATGAACAAGCGACTGTGGTGCTAGGTTCTGTCACATTAACCGACGAAAGCACTGGCCAGAAAGTAACTTACCAAGCAGGCGACAGCTGGACAGTCACCAAGGGAACACCCGTTTTGTGGGAAGTGACAACAGATGCATTTATTAAGCATTTCTTAGCAGCTGTATAAGCAATATTTGCTAGCAATCCCCCTATGTGCACAGCACCACATAGGGGGATTTCTTTTTCAAATTAGCGCCTAGCGTTAAGGCGCCATTTATAAAATAAAGCGCGTATTAATGAAGCTGCTTTCGTGTGATAGCACAATCGCATCTAGCATTTTCTTGCTTTGATCAGTTTCTTTCAGCGCCACCATGGTCCGAATCGAAAATGCGCGTAACGCATCATGTACCGACAACGTGCCTTCTGCAGAGTCTTTTCTCCCCGCAAACGGGAAAATATCTGGTCCCCTTTGGCATTGGCAATTGATGTTCACCCGGCAAACTTGGTTGACTAATGGATCGACTAGCTTTGCAATCGTCGTTGGATTGGTGCCAAATAAACTAACTTGCTGCCCATAATCGGATGTCACGATATAGTCCAACACTTCGGTCACATCCTCGAAGGTTCCTACAGGTACAATTGGGCCAAATTGCTCTTCACGGTAAAGCTTCATCTCTGGTTTAACTGGGAATACGACTGCCGGGAAAAAGATATTGCCGACAATCTTGCCACCAGACGGATTTAAGACCTTTGCCCCGTTTGCTTCGGCATCTTGAATACAAGAAGATAAATAATGGCATTTATCCGGATCGGGCAATGGCGTAATCATGACACCACTTTCCCAAGGCATGCCAACTTTTAGTTTTTCGACTGCATCGGTGAACTTTCTTAAGAACGTTTCTGCAATTGATTGATGTACGAACAAGATTTTTAGCGCGGTGCAACGTTGCCCATTAAAGGATAAAGAGCCCGCAATACATTCTTTCACCGCTAAATCGACATCTGCATCTGGCAAAATAATGGCGGCATTTTTAGCATCTAACCCTAATACAGCACGTAAGCGATTTGACTTAGGATGTGCTTTTTTCAGTTGATCTGCCACTCGGCTTGAGCCAATTTGTGCAAGCACATTAATTTTTCCACTCGCCATTAAATGCGGGACAATTTCTGAGCCTTTCCCATAAATGGTATTAATAACACCAGCAGGGAATGCGCTTCTAAAAGCTTCTAGCATTGGGTAGTAAAGCAAAGTGCCATATTTCGGCGGTTTGAGTAGCACCACATTACCCATGATTAACGCAGGAATCAGGGTGGTGAAGGTTTCATTTAGTGGGTAATTATATGGTCCTAAGCACAATGTAACACCAAGCGGAGAACGACGAATTTGAGCAATCGTTCCTTCTACAATTTGAAAGCGTGAATTTTCGTTATCCAGCTTTTTTAAGGCATGGATGGTATCTTTGATATAGAGAATCGTCCGGTCAAATTCTTTCTGAGAGTCAGGCAGACTCTTCCCGATTTCCCACATAATGAGGTTAACAATTTCCTCGCGTCGCTTTTGAATTTGCCTAGTAAACTCTTCTACACAAGCAATTCGCTCTGCCACAGAAAAGGTAGGCCAATGTCCTCTTCCCTCATCATAAGCAGAAATTGCTGCGGCGAGCGCAGACTCGGCCTCTGCTATACCGGCCACCGGTACGCTCCCCAAGACAACCGACTCAAACCCGCCACTGGCAGTTTTTGCCAAGATGGGTGAGCGGATTTCTCTGGTTTCACCACTCCATAATTGAAGCTCGCCATTAATCAACATACTTCGTTGATGTATCGGGGAGATGAGTCGAAACGCTTGTGGAATGTTTTCTTCGACGGGGTAAAACGCATTTAAATTTTCTTTTGTGTCCATGCTCTCTCTCCTTTTTTTCCGAAAAAAAAGGGGCATACCGCCCCCAAATTAGTGGAAAAACCACCCTACCGCATTTGATAACTAAGTATCTCTGCCACTATTTGTGGCGATTCGATTTGCGGGACGTGCCCCACTTGTTGAATGACATGCAAGCCCACTAAATGCGGGAGTAGATGTGCATGTTTAATTGGCAGAATTTGATCTTGAGCCCCCCAAATGACTTTAATTGGGAGTTGTAACGCAGCTAATGTCCGACGAATACTATGGACTTGCGTACCATCTGGCATCAGTGTGTTTGCCATTTTCTCTAACGCTTGTCGATTTTCACTTTTCTCTAAAGATTTCGCGGCGGTTGCGACAAAAGAACCCGTTAATTTAGATGGATCTGCGTATAGCAGTTCTAGCCAAGGTTTGAGGCTCTTTTCAGAAGTAGCACGACATAAGCCTTGAATAAAATCAGCATTAATTTCTGGCCCTAGTCCAGCGGGCGCAATGAGGGTAAGTGACTTGATTCGATTACCCACTTTGGCAGCAACTTCTGCAGCAATTGCCCCACCCAACGAATGGCCTACTAAGTGAAAATCGCATACACCTTCGTTTAATAAAGCCTCTGCAATTTGCTCTGCAATCGCGGGGATGCTCATGACCGCTTGTTTGCCAGACTTACCATGGTTAGGTAAATCGACCCCCAAAATAGGGATATCTTCAAAATGGTTGCTAAGTATCTTCCAACTCAGTTGGTCTGCACCAAAGCCATGAATGGCAACTAATGGGACATTCGCCCCTTTAGTAATCCAATTAAGATAAAGTGAAGACGAAGTCGATTTTTGTTCGACATTGTCTGTCGGTAAATCTTTAAACTGCACTCGCCCATTTGGCCCAGAGCCTTTAATGGTGGTGAGATCAATCCCCAGCTCTTTTGCAGTGGATCTTGCTAACGGCGTTGCTCGCAAGAGACTGCATGCAGTTTCAGCGGTTTCACATGGGGAGATCACTTCATGTGCTGCGGTTTCTTTGGCCTGCTGCAAGGCTTGATCAGCCACTTCGCTCGCAGCTGATGCCGTAGCAGCGGGGTCAGCCTCGGTGACATCTGAAGAAGCGGCTTCCTCGATCGCCTCATTTTCGGCATACACCCACGCAACGGGTGTTCCCACCAAAATGGGGCTACCTAGCGGCTCGGTGTTGATATTACCAATCTTGCCACTGGCTGGAGACTCCACTTCCATCGTGGCTTTATCGGTTTCAATATCAAATAGCAGCTGTCCCTTTTCTACCATTTCACCTGCTTTGACATACCATGCCGAAATCTTTCCTTCGGTCATGTCCATGTCTACTTTGGGCATAATGACTTCAGTTGCCATAAGACGATCCCCCTTTTAGGGATGTACGAATCGCACTCACAATATCAGGCACTTGAGGTACAGCAGCTCTCTCTAGATCAGGATTGTAAGGCAACGGGCAGTCAGCACCACCAAGGCGGATGATAGGCGCATCTAGTCGATCAAATGCACTACTTTCTGCAATGGCGGCGGCCACTTCTGTACCGATACCGAGTTGCTTGGTTCCTTCATACACGCAGATGAGGCGAGTGGTTTTAGATACCGACTCGATTAAGGTTGAATAATCCATCGGACGTAATGAGCGTAGATCAATCACTTCGACGCTAATATTTTCTTTAGCCACCATCGCGGCAGCTTCTAATGCGCGATGAACCATAATGCCCGATGCGGCAATCGTGATATCTGAGCCTTCTGTTCTGACAATGGCTTTATCTAACGGCTCTGTGTAATAGCCTTCTGGCACAGGGCCTTTCATTTTATAAAGTAATTTATGTTCAAAAATTAAGACAGGATCTGGATCGGCAATGGCTGCCAACAACATCCCTTTTACATCATGAGGCGTAGTTGGTTGAATAACTTTTAGCCCTGGCACATGGGCAAACCAAGCCTCTAAGCTTTGACTGTGTTGAGCAGCAGCGCCGGTTCCAGAGCCGCACGGGAATCGCATGACCAATGGAACGGAGGTCTTCCCACCCAACATGAAACGAATTTTTGCTGCTTGGTTGACAATTTGCTCCATTGCTAAAGAAGCAAAATCTGAAAACTGAAACTCAAACACAGGTCTGCGATCGAGCAATGCAGCACCAACTGCTGCACCAGCACCCGCTAATTCAGAGATTGGCGTATCCATTACACGCTCTTCACCGAAACGGTGAACCAAATCCCCCGTTACCTGAAAAGCGCCGCCATACACACCAATATCTTCCCCCATCAGGAAGACGCGCTCATCGCGATCCATGGCAATCGCCAAAGCTTCTTGAATCGCCTGCGCATAACTCAATTCACGTACTTCAGACATTTGCGGCATCCTCTTAATTGGTATAAACAAAACTTGTCAAACTACTGAGTTCAGGTGCTGGGCTATCTTTTGCAAATTGAATACCCTCTTCAATTTCTTGCTCGGCACTTTTGACAATGGCTTCGATGTCTGACTCATTAATTAAGCCAGCCTCTAGCAAGTCTTGTTCAAACAATCCAATTGGATCGCGCTTCATCCAGTTTTCGATTTCTTCTTTAGTTCTGTAGCGGTTGCGGTCACTCTTCGAGTGGCCACGATGACGATAAGTTAAACACTCAATTAGCGTTGGGCCTTCCCCATTTCTGGCTCTTTCAATTGCTTCATTGGCAGCAGAGGCAACCTCTGAGAAAATATTGCCATCCACCGTCACACCAGGCATATCGTAAGCTTGAGCGCGTTGTGCAATCCGTTTTACGGCGGTTGAACGTTCCACAGAAGTCGACATGCCGTATTGGTTATTTTCGCAAACAAAGATGACTGGCAACTTCCAAATGGCCGCCATGTTTAGGCTTTCATGGAAGGCACCTTCGTTATTTGCTCCATCACCAAAAAAACAAACCACCACGTTTTTCTTCTTTTGCTGCTTTAGCGCTAGCGCGGCACCAACTGCAATTGGCATCCCACCACCGACAATGCCATTCGCGCCTAGGTTGCCACTGCTCACATCCGCAATATGCATCGAACCACCACGGCCACGGCAGTAGCCTGTATCTTTACCGAAAAATTCGGCAAACATGTATTTAGGCTCGGCACCTTTGGTAATACAGTGGCCATGCCCCCGGTGAGTAGAAGTAATGTAGTCTTCTTTTTCTAATAAAATGCCCACCCCTACTGCACTGGCTTCTTGCCCAATAGAAAGGTGCATCGTGCCGTGAACCAACCCTTTCATATAGGATTGCTCTGCCCCTTCTTCAAAAAGGCGAATCAAATGCATTTGTCGAAGTGCATTGTGAAGCTTTGCTTTGCCAAGCAACTCGTAAACAAAGGTTGCCTTAGTGGTTAGATTTTCCATGTTTAGCCTCATAAACCTCTTACCAATTGATCTTGACGACGGCGTAATTCAAAAATCAATGCGCTTTCATCTGGTGCGGTATTGTCAAAAGTGAGTAGTTCGCCCTTACGGATAGGCTGCGTCACAATCCCTTTTTCCAATAAGCCGCAAGGCACTGCCCGTTTCGCTAAGGCATCTTGTGCTTCCATGGCGTAAGCGCGGTAGGTGTATTCACCAATCGCATCGAGGCGATCACCAGGCATCAAATCTTTCTTGGCGACAGCAGTCACTTCTGCGGTTGGTTTAGCAATTGGCGCCATATCTGGGCGACCATACAGCACCACACGTGCGCAGGTTAGCGGCACTTCCAAGCTACATAGGTGATATGGACGATAGAAGGTGTAGTAAGGGCCTTTACCTAATTTGAGGTAATCCATTCTTTCGCGTAGTCGTGGGTGAGACATTTCTGCTACCACAAACACCCCCGGTGCAACACCTTTCCCGATGGTGTAATCCACCACCCCTTTACGACTCAGCACACCACCGTCTTCTTTCGGGCATAACACTTTGTGAAGTTCGTCTAGAGAGGCGGCTGGGCCATGCATACCTGGAATATCAGGTACGAGGCCTGTTGCATTAGCAATTGCAGACATTTCCACTGCGGTTTTAGAGCCATCCACAAATTCGACTAAAAGACGTGGATTCAGCGATTTGCTGAGCGCTTCTTCACGATAATCATCTGGTGTCGCATCAATATTCAGAGGGTTATTTTTCCCTTTACCAGCGGCGATCACCGGGTAACCCAGCGCAGAGACAAAGTTAATTAGTTCAATAGTAGAACTCGGCTCATCCCCCGCACCCAAGGAATACACAACACCTAACTTATCTGCTTCATGTTTTAAATATGTTCCGATCGTTACATCAGCTTCCACATTCATCATCACCAGATGTTTGCCGTGTTGCATGGCATTTAAACCAATCACCGCACCCACATCTGGTTTACCGGTTGCATCCACAACCACATCAATTAGTACACTTTCACAAACCAGCTTCGCATCTTGCGTTAGCGTAATAAATCCACGTTCAACCGACGCATCAAAGTCATTTTGTGTTTCTACAATTTTTGCCACACTTTGATCATATCCTGCTGATATAACAGCATTTTTAGCAGCGTTTATATTTAGATCTGCAATTGCTGCAACCGCAATACCTTTCATTTGCATGACCTGAGTAACAATATCCGTTCCCATCATGCCAGAGCCAATTAGACCAATTCGGATTGGCTTACCAGTCAATGATCGTTGATACAAATCTGCAGCTAAACCACTTGGAAAAAATTCGCTCATGATGTCTCCTCTTTTGTTCTATCGATTACAAGCAAATGTGTACATTTGTTTTTTATATTATTTCAATGTTCATTTTAAATCAACAAAAAATAACATTTTTATTTTTAAAAATTCAAATGTTCAAAGAATAAAGATTTTTCACCACATGAACCAAGCGATAGAAAAAAAGAAAGCCGACTTAAAAAGTCGGCTTGGTGTATGGCACGTTGATTCTCATCCCCCGAAAAGAACCAAGCAGCACCCAAATAGTGTTGTGTATCCCCTACCTTCAACACTATCTAAACAAGTGATGAACCGTCACTTGTCTTGAACAGTCGGCCCGCTCATCTATTGGAGACAGAACAAGCAGACAACGACCGAACCTCTAGAATCGTGTTTAAGCAAGGCGATACTGAAATACGCTTTTTAACTCCCCAAAATCGTCGATTACTGCAAAAGCGCCAAGGTTCTTCAGTACCTCTGTATGACCTGGTTTAATATGCTGACCACCAACAAAACCAACAACGGGAATCCCTGCAGCAACCGCTGCTTTTACTCCTGCCACGCTATCTTCAATCGCCACACAGTCTTTTGGGTAAGCACCCAAACCATACGCGGCTGCCAAATACACATCTGGCGCTGGTTTTGGCATGGGGACAATATCGCCACTGTAATAATGCTTATCGACTAGTTCGACAATACCCGCCGTTTGGATGCTTTTAAAAATACGATCCGGTGAGCTATTGGATACCACGGCAACAGGCAAACCCAAGCTACAGTAAACTTCTTTTACTTTAGGC
Source organism: Leeia speluncae (assembly GCF_020564625.1). Classification (NCBI taxonomy): domain Bacteria; kingdom Pseudomonadati; phylum Pseudomonadota; class Betaproteobacteria; order Neisseriales; family Leeiaceae; genus Leeia; species Leeia speluncae. The sequence goes on along the minus strand of NZ_JAJBZT010000006.1, from coordinate 188,821 downwards.
ATTGCGGGTGCACGCTCTGCAACCAAATCATCAATTTGCTTTAATAAAAGCTGGCGCGATGCTTCAGGCAATTGTTTGCGATGATTTCGCTCTAAATTTGCCAATATATCCATCACCCGAATACCAAAGGTATTGTGTAGCTCCTCTTCCACGGTTTCCCGACCGAAACTCTCTGCAAATACTTCGATGACGACAGATTCTGCAATTGTCTCGCTATCGACAATGACGCCATCACAGTCAGAGAGTAAAAATTTTGGCCAATTCGCCATTTCTACCCTCCTTAGTTCAGTTCGGTAATTTTCTTCTTCATCGCCAAGATAGAAGCGGGGCTCATACTTAATTCAGATACCCCAAAATTCACAAACGCCTCGGTCAGTTGCTGATCTGCGGCAGACTCCCCGCAAATCCCCACCCAGATCCCTGCTTTTTGCGCCGCCTCACAAGTTAGCTCAACCGCTTTTAATACTGCTGGATGGCTGGTCCGATACAACCCAGAGATTTGCGCATTCGCACGGTCAACAGCCATAACATACTGCGTTAAATCGTTAGTGCCAATCGAGAAAAAAGACACTTCTTCGGCCATCGCATCTGCTTGCAGAACGGCGGCTGGGGTTTCAATCATAATCCCTAACTCAAAGTCACCCACCGCGATTTGTTCAGAACGTAATTCTTCTCGACAAATATTGAGCAGCACTTTGACTTTACGCACCTCTTCTACATCGCTAATCATCGGCACCATAATTTTTAAGTTGCCAAATGCAGCCGCTCTCAATAGCGCTCTTAACTGAGGCTTGAAGACATCTAGGCGATCTAGACACATCCGAACACCGCGCCAACCCAAAAATGGATTTTCTTCCTTAGGAAATTCAATCCCTGCAACGGGTTTATCCCCCCCAATATCTAGGGTACGGATAATCACAGGTAGAGGTGAAAATGCAGTCAGCAATTCTTTATAGGTTTCAAACTGCTCGTTTTCGTCTGGCAACTGCTTGCCCTGCATAAACAAGAGTTCTGTCCTAAAGAGCCCAACCCCCATTGCACCCGCTTCTTTGGCCAGCTTAATTTCGGCTAAAGAACCCAAATTCGCCGCCACTTCAATGCGTTTGCCACTACGAGTCGCTGGAATTAACTCTTTATATTTAGCTAAGCCATGTTTACGCTCATTTTCTGCTTCAATGACGCGCTGATAGTGTGCCAGTTCATTTTCTTCTGGATTAATGATGATATGACCCTCATCACCATCCACAATAATCGTCTTAGCCTTTTGTAAATCCGCTTCGGTGAGCGGAACACCCAATACCGCCGGACGACCATAGGTTCTGGCCATAATCGCCACGTGTGAAGTCGCAGAACCTCCAATACACACTAACCCCATGACCTTATCAATTGGTACTTTAGAAAACTCCCAAGCACTCAGGTCATTCGCAACCAAGATGCAGTCATCTTCAATTGCCGTTAAATCGGGTAGTTTTTGCCCCAATAAAATTGACGCAAGCTGGCGTGTCACGCCACGAATATCCTCTGCTCTCGCACGCATATATTCGTCGGGCATCGCTTCAAAGGTGGCCGCAAGCACTGCACCGACTCTTAACGTCACTGCGGCAGCATCCCCTTTATCTTCAATCCCTCTAATAATTGCCCCAACAAACTCTTCGTCCTGAGCGACATCCATTAAGGCTTGAATGATTTGTGCATTCTGGTTATCAGAAGATGCGGATACCACAAATCGTTTTTCTAGTTCCCCCAATGATTTTCTAAAACGATTGAGTTCATTTGGCACGTCTTCCGCTTCAATGACCTGACGATCTGCCGTCAACTTTTGAGGTATATAGATGTAAACAGCCCCCGCCGCACACCCTTTACTACCAGAGATACCCTTAATCCCGTGGTGAGCAAATAACACAGGCTTTTTTTCCGCCTGTTCTAGCGGCATTGCACCTTGCACAATGGTGCCTGCATCATCTGCAATATCCAATCCAAAATTAGGATCAGATAGCGACTCCATAATAAATTCACTCGCTTCAGACTCATCCGGCCCATCTAAGGCAATCTGAATTTGCTCCATTTCCTTAACGCCTAATAGCATTAATTTCACCGAGCTTTTTGCATTTGCAGATTTACCAGCGTGATTTTTAATATCAATCGCGCTATCAAATTTCTTTAGCATTTTTGCCAGCTGAGCAGCTGGTCTTGTGTGAAGCCCTTCTTTCACACGCACTTGGGCATCTAGCAAGATCATGGCGTATTCTCTCTACTTTTTTAAGAAAAGAGCCCCGTAAGGCCCTTTTCTTAATTCGCTATAGCAAGCGAACAACCGGACATCAGGGATTGTTTCAGCACGTCCACATCTAAGGCTTCAGTACAAATTTCCCCAGGTCTTTCCGCAACATCGGCACCATTAAAGCTAAACACTACATGCCCTAAATCTTGTACCTTATGCCACGCAGTTTCGCCAATGGCAGTGATTTTGACCTTCTGCTCACCAATCATTAACGAATCACCAACTGTCGGTTGCTTAGACGGATCGTTCACATCCACCAAGTGCTGTACAGCCACTTCGGCCAATGCCTCCGGCGCACCATCTGCATAAAGAATTAATACTCCACCATCCAGTAAATCAAAGACTTCTGGTCCTACTTCCGTGATATTTGTACTGTAATAAACCATTTTTTAGCCCTTTTCTTACAAAGCGAAGCTTGCCAGCCATGCAATTAGCACAGACACTGGCCCCATGATCTGCCGAGAAATCAACACAGCCGGCACACCTACTTTGATAGTATCAGGCTTCGCTTCGCCTAGTGCTAGACCAACAGGTACAAAGTCACATCCCACTTGGGTGTCGTAGGCAAATAGGGCAGGCAATGCCATTGCCGGAGGAATGGTTCCCACTGCAATCGCTGGGCCAATAATCGCCGCGCCAATCACCTGAGCAATCACCGCACCTGGGCCTAACACAGGGGACAAGAATGGCAGACCGCAAATCACCGATAGCGCAAGTAGACCAAATACATTACCTGCTAGAGGTTCTAGAACGTGCGCTAACACATTACCAAAACCTGAAGTGGTAATTAAACCAATTAACATTGTCACGAATGCCATGAATGGCAACACGTTCCGAATCACCTGATCAATGGATTTGCGGCCACTATTAAATAGCACACCAACTACGCCGCCCATCTTTTTACCAATCAAGGTGATAAAACCAACCATCCCCTTTTGGGTATCATCAGCGTGATCAGTATGTTGATCTTTTTGGGTCGTTTCCGCGTGGCTCGGCGTACTGGCAGTGGATGCAGCCGCTTGATGCCCATCAGCAAAAGATAAACTACCAGCAGAACAACCTGAAACATAAATATCTTCAGTAATAAACTGTGCGAGTGGGCCAGATTGCCCAACCGAATTGGTATTAATGGTTGGAATACGTTTTCTTGGATACACACCACAGCGTGCTGTACCACCACAATCCACAATCACGGCAGCAATTTCGCTCTCAGGAGGTGGGCTGCGAAAGCCATCTACAACCGTAGCACCCGTCATTTCAGCTAATTTATGTGCAATATCAGGAATGCCGCCACCAGTAATCGCAACAATTTTGTCTTTTTGTGGCGTAGGCTGAATAACGAGTGGCCCACCCCAACCTGAACTGCCACGAGCAACTTTTACTGCTTTGAATTCTTTTGTTGTAAACATGTTAGTGTCCCCCTCTGCTATTTATAGTTTGATACCTTCACGTTTTGCGATTAGCACTGTTAGACGCTCTGTCAAAATACCTTTTAGTAAATTCACAAATAGACCGACAATGAAATAAGCGAGTGCCAGTTTGGCTACCGTAAAGCCAGCGCCGCCATGCTCATTTAATTTGGTAATCGCAGTTGCAACGCCAAGCCAAACAAACAACTCACCAGGGTTCGCATGTGGGAACAAGCCGGTAATGGGGTGACACAATGAAACGGCAGAATCGTAGAAGGCCGGCTTATGTTTTTCTTCAACAAACATCCCAAAGGTGTACGCCATCGGGTTGGTTAAGAAGAACATTGCCAATAGAGGTAGAACAGAATAACGGGTGATTACATTGCCAGCCGCCCAACGAGCAAACCGGTGAACACGTTGTTCGCCAACGAGTTCAATTACTGCATATACTGCGGTTAGCAGCACAATCAAGGTGGGTAAGATACCTGAAACAAATCCTACAAATGTTTTTCCCCCCGCATTGAATACGCCGATAAACGCTTCGGCACCTCGCGCCAAGAACTCAAATGCATCCATGAATTATCTCCTCTTTGATCTTTTGTTTTTTGTACTGCGTTCGTTTTGCCTACCTTACTTTTTTGCCACCTCCTCAATTTTTCTAACCGCATCCAAAATGGCTAACTTCTCTTTATCACTAAACTGCGTAGTTGAAGACGCAGAGAGTAAATCTTGCACAGCGACGCCAGCTGGGATTGAAACCGGTTTAAATTTGGCAAATACCGAAACCCCTTTTAGCAACTGCAGCTCTTTCACTTTTTGATCGCTACCTACCACAAGCACAGACACACACCCAAAGCCAAAGCGCTTGCGAAACCGACCTACGCCTAGATGGCCGTCATGCCATTTTTGTTGAATACCTGACACCACGCGGTGAAAGTTCTTCCACTGAAACCAAGCCCCCACCACTTGGCCTAACCAAGCAAATATCAAGATGGCGATGGCGACATTTATTTGTGCAGATGACATCTGGTCTCCTTCTTTGTGTGCATACATCAACCGTCAAACAAATAATACATTTGTTTTTTTCAATGTCAATATGTTCACTTACACATTTTTGAAAATCAATCTAAACTACTCACTAGCATTTGTTCATTTATGCGTTTATTCTTTCACCATCCGGCATAAATGTAGGCAAATACAAACTAAAAATACTTTTAACGAAATCATTATTTATATATTATTTTCAATGAGTTGAGTATCATCAAAAGTACAATCCAACCGATTTTTTCAACTATTTTTTATTAGATTCAACACAATTTGGATTCAAATTTTAGTTTGCAATTTTCTGCAATAATTTATATATTCCAGCTCAAACTATTATTGCACTAAATATTTATTAACAAACAAATGTTCACCACCAACTGAAAGAAGATCGGCACATTAAGTCGGATTTATGTCAGAATACCGTCTTAAATATCTTTTACATTTTTCGATGTAAGAATAAGGAGCCACAAGCGTGGTACAAAAAAAAGCAAAGCCAGTAAATGGCGAAGATTCCAGCCCGAATAGCACAGAAAAATTATCTACCGCAGACCGCACCGCTAGGCTTCGCCTAAGGGCTGCATGGATGTACTTTGTAGAAGAAAAAACGCAAAACGAGATTGCCCAGCATTTAGGTTTGGGTAGAGTAACCGTCGTTCGTTTGCTATCTGATGCCCGAGAGCGTCAGGAAGTAAAGTTCAGTATTGAAGGCGAACTAGGCGAATGCGTTGAAATTGAACGCAAACTAGAACAGAAATTTGGTATTCGTGAAGCGATTGTCGTCCCCGTTTCTTCTGCCGAAGGGGATGCGTGTTTACCAATTAGTGCAGCAACAGGCGAATACCTCAGTAAACTGGTAAGCCCTGAAATGAAAATAGGGGTGGGCTGGGGCAGAACACTTTGGGAATCTCTTGCTTATATCAATGCGGAAAGCGTACCAAAAGTGTCCGTAGTGTCCATGCTGGGCGGCATTACTAAAACTAAGCAATTCAACCCATCTGAATTCGCTTGGCGCTTTTCGAACCTATTCAAAGCAGAGTGCTTTTTGATGACCGCCCCTGCGATTGTCGACTCACGCCAAACCAAACAAGCGCTGATTGAACACTGCGGCTTAAACGAAGTGTTTAACAAAGCAACCGATTTAGATGCAGTGCTACTCAGTATTGGTGATATGGATAAAGAAAGCACCCCTTACCGATACAGCTTTGTCCCTGAAGAAGTAAGAGAATCGATGGTGGAGGCTGGTGCTGTGGGCGAGTTTTTATTCAACTACTTTGACGTACAAGGTAGACCAATCGTGCATCCGATTCAAGATAGGGTGATGTCGGTATCGCAAGACGTCGTCGCTAAATGCCCAGAACGTATTCTAGTCTCTGGCGGAGTCCGAAAAGCACTCGCGTTATTAGGTGGCTTGCGTGCAATCAAGCCAACCGTGTTTGTAACAGACGAACTCTGTGCCAAAAAGATTTTAGATCTTGCGGGTTAATCTAAGGCTTATAAATGCCGAGCAATCAAATCCAATTGCTTGGCTAATTGCACATGAAAGTTTTGCGTCTTCACCATGGCCAAGAGATCTTCTTCTATTGCGGAAGCAATCTCAGCGGCCATGCCCACTGCATCTAACACATCAACAGCGGGATCTTCTACCCGCTTCATTTCGTAAATATCCACACTCAATAACGCCGCCACACAAACGACCATATTGATCTTGCGTAACTGGCTAATTGCTACTTCATCATCAACAGCAATGGTAGTGATTCGTTTTACCGGCATGCCAAGTAACAAAGAATAAACGAAACACGCACTGGCAAAACTCGCATCACTCACCACTACAAACTCACGCGACACACTCAAGCTTGCGTCATTCAAGTCCAAGGCACAAAAATTCTTAAACCCTCGATAAATAGCTAATTCAGAGACATAGTACCCCTCTACATTTAGCGCCTTCAAAGAGCGATTGAGTAGAAAGTAATAACTACCCAAGATATAAGATTCCGACTGCCCTTTTGTAATCAAAAAGTCTTGTGGCTGAATCAGTTGGTTTGCTTCTTTGATCTTTATCGGGTCAAATGAAACGAGTTCATGCAGCAACTTATCTGCCACATCGATTAACCCCGTTGCTGCACCGCCAGCAAAGTGAAATGGCAAATTCAGCGAAAAAGGAAAATGCCCGGTTGCATTTTCTAACTCCGCAATAAAGTGTTCCGCCCTATTTTTGGCAGATCGCTTTAGCATCCGCACCCTATCTTTTAAGGTAAAGAAAGAAGCACGTTCTAGTACGGGTTGCGGGTTGGGTAGCTTAGGCTTTTCCATGTTCAGCCTCAAACAAATTAAAGAACATCAAATCGCCGTTTGCATAATGTTCTTTCATATTTTCAATAAAACTTTGCCAATTGGTTTGTATCCAGTCCCAATTTAAATGAGGAACTTGGCCAGTTGCCTGTTTGCAAAGCGCAGAATACACATTCATCACATACAAGGCGGCGATGGCTTGTCGGTCTAATCCTGCTTTTACCTCTGCATGCGTTAACAGCACATCACACGATAATAAAGCGTGCAGCAACCCAAGCAATACTTGCCTTTGCTCATCTTTACTCCACACGGCCTTCGGGAATTTATCGACAATATGGCAAAAGCGAAAATAGGCTTTCGTTACCTCGTTTGGGTTTAGCAAGATCGAATCATGCAGTTCAGATGTTTCTTGTACCTTCAAATAAAAAGCCTGAAAGTCCGCTTTAAATAACATCCAAGAATTTAGCATGGCAATAATCGCCTGCTCATCAGACCATTTATTTATATAGTCTGGATAAGAGAAAAACGATTTATCTTGCATAAGCATCCCGATTCAGAAAATGGTGCAGCGCAATGAACTAACTTGCAAAAAAACCAACAATTGTTCATAAGATTAGCATATTTCTAGAAAAGAATCGCAGAGAAATACAAGGTGATGCAAGCAATATTCACGTAAAAAACGATCAAAAAAACCGCAATGCCAGCGTGCGCGTAAGACCAAATGAAAATAGCGATGAAACGAAGGAGATTTGAGGTATGACGAGAAAAGAATGAACGACACTTATTCAGTGTAAAGCCCCCCTCTGTAAAGCATTCACTTTACAGAGGGTAGGATTGGCTAATTACCCAAACACAATCAGCAAATCATGCGCATTCACTGATTGCCCTGGTTTCACTAGCACTTCTTTCACCGTGCCACCCTGCTCTGCACGGATCGCAGTTTCCATCTTCATTGCTTCAATCGAGATCAGTGGGTCGCCTTGGCTTACCTTTTGTCCCGGTTGCACGGAAACCGTCACGACCATGCCCGGCATTGGTGCGCCAACGTGGTTGCTATTGCCAGTTTCTGCTTTGCGAGCTTCTACTTTTTTACCTGCGCCAGCTTTTGCTACGCGAATCACTCGGGGTTGGCCGTTGAGTTCGAAGAAGAGTTTGACTTCGCCTTCTTCCGGTAGGTCTGCTTGGCCTTGCAGGCGGATTTGTAGCGATTTACCCGGCTCTAGATCCACGGCGATTTCTTGCTGGTCGGCGAGGCCGTAGAAGAACGCTGGGGTTGGCAGTTTCGATACATCACCAAAGCTGGCTTGATGCTGGGCGAAGTCTTTAAAGACTTTCGGGTACATCAGGCTAGACGCGAGTTCGGTATCGGTGACGTGACGATGCACGCTCTTTTCCAGGTCTGCTTTGGCTTGCACCAAATCAACAGGTGCAAGGGTTTCACCCGGACGACCTTCGAGTGGTTTTGCCCCACGCAAGATGCGGTCTTGCAGGTCTTTCGGGAAACCATCTTGCGGGAAGCCGAGTTCGCCTTTGAATAAGGAGATGACGGATTCAGGGAACGCGAGTTCGCGGTTCGGGTTTTTCACATCCTCTGCGCTGATTTCATTCGCGACCATGAAGATGGCCATGTCACCCACGACTTTAGAAGTAGGTGTCACTTTGACGATATCGCCAAACAGGCGGTTCACGTCGGCATAAGCCTTGGAGATATCTGGCCAGCGGTGTTCTAGCCCCATCGCCCGCGCTTGTTCACGCAGGTTGGTGTATTGGCCACCAGGCATTTCGTGGCGATAAACGTCCGATGTGCCAGAGCGAATATCGGCTTCGAACGGGCTGTAAGCGTGACGTACGCCTTCCCAGTAATGGGAAATCTGTTGCATTGCGTCGAGATCTAATCCGGTATCGCGGTCGCTACCTGCCAAGGCGGCGGCAATCGCGCCGAGGTTAGGTTGGGACGTCAGGCCACTCATGGAGTCCATTGCACCGTCGACTGCATCGACACCGGCCTCGATCGCGGCTAGTACGCTAGCGGCAGAGATGCCGCTGGTGTCGTGGGTATGGAAGTGAATCGGCAGGCCAACTTCTTCTTTTAGCGCTTTGACGAGTGCGGACGCCGCACGTGGACGGCAGATACCGGCCATGTCTTTGATACCTAGAATATGGGCACCGGCTTTTTCTAGTTCTTTCGCCATCTTGACGTAGTACTGTAGGTTGTACTTACTACGGCTTTGGTCAAACAGGTCGCCGGTGTAGCAAATGGTACCTTCACACAAGGCGCCACTTTCACGTACCGCATCCATGGCAACGCGCATATTGTCGACGGCGTTGAGTGAATCAAACACACGGAATACGTCTACGCCATTCTTCGCGGCTTGCTCGACGAAGTAGCGCACCACGTTATCTGGGTAGTTTGTGTAACCCACGGCGTTGGACGCACGCAGCAGCATCTGGAACAGGATGTTCGGTGTGGCGCTACGTAGTTGGTGTAGACGATCCCACGGGTCTTCTTTCAAGAAGCGCATCGCGACGTCAAAGGTCGCCCCACCCCAACATTCCATCGAGAACAGTTGTGGCAACATACGGGCATAGTGTGGGGCGATTTGCACCATGTCCTTGGTCCGCATACGGGTGGCGAACAAGGATTGGTGCGCATCGCGCATGGTGGTGTCGGTCAGCAAGACACGGTCTTGTGCTTTCATCCATTCAGCGAATTTCTCTGCGCCAAGTTCTTTCAGTAAATCACGGGTACCTTTTGGTAGTTCGGTCGTGAGCGCAATCTTTGGTTTTGGTGCATCGGCAATCGGTAAAGCAGGTGCTTTACGGCCTTTCATTTCCGGATTGCCGTTGACCACTACATCGCCAATAAACTTCAGCAGTTTGGTGGCGCGGTCACGGCGCTTATTAAACTTGAATAGCTCTGGGGTGGTATCAATAAAGCGGGTAATACATTCGCCAGAGATAAACTGAGGATGGAAGATGATGTTTTCCAGGAACGGCAAGTTAGAGGTCACGCCACGGATACGGAATTCGCGTAGTGCGCGGTCCATCCGGCGAATCGCATCTTCGGCAGTCGGTGCCCAAGCGGTTACTTTTACAAGGAGTGAATCGTAGTACGGGGTGATCACTGCGCCGGCGTAAGCGGTGCCACCATCTAGACGAATACCAAAACCAGAGGCACTGCGGTAAGCGGTTAAGCGGCCATAGTCTGGCGTGAAGTTATTTTCTGGATCTTCGGTGGTAACACGGCACTGTAGCGCATGGCCATTGAGTTTGATTTCAGATTGTACGGGCACACCACATTTGCCATCACCAATCTGGCTACCTTCGGTGACGCGGATTTGCGCTTTGACGATATCGATACCGGTCACTTCTTCGGTGACGGTATGTTCTACCTGGATACGTGGGTTCACTTCAATGAAGTAGAACTTGCCCGTATCGGCATCCATCAGGAATTCCACTGTCCCCGCGTGGGTGTAGTTCACGGCACGAGCGAGTTTTAAAGCAGATTCACATAGTTCGGAACGGGTCGTTTCATCCAGATACGGTGCTGGGGCGCGTTCGACCACTTTCTGGTTACGGCGCTGTACCGAGCAATCGCGCTCGAATAGGTGCACGACATTGCCATGGGTATCACCGAGAATCTGTACTTCGACGTGACGGGCACGGCGTACCAATTTCTCTAGGTAGACTTCGTCATTACCAAAGGCAGCTAAAGCTTCGCGGCGAGCGACCTCGATCATCGGCGCCAAGTCGGCTTCGGTTTCAATGACACGCATACCACGGCCACCGCCCCCCCAACTGGCTTTGAGCATCAGTGGATAACCCACTTCTAAGGCCAATGCTTGGCATTGCGCCAAATCAGTCGGCAACGGGCCGGTTGCCGGCATCACTGGCACACCGGCGGCTACCGCTGCATTGCGTGCAGCAACCTTATTACCCAAGGTTCGCATCACTTCTGAGGTAGGGCCAATAAAGTGAATCCCTTCTCTCGCACAGGCATCGGCAAAGTCAGGGTTCTCTGACAAGAAACCATAGCCTGGGTGAATCGCATCTACGCCCGCTTCTTTAGCAATGCGCAAGATGTCTTCAATATCGAGATACGCACCAATCGGCTTTTTACCTTCACCAACCAGATAACTCTCGTCGGCTTTAAAGCGATGTAGTGCAAAACGGTCTTCATTGGCATAGATCGCAACCGTGCGAATACCGAGTTCGGATGCGGCACGCATCACGCGGATGGCGATTTCAGAACGGTTGGCTACCAGAAGTTTGCGAATGGTTTTCATATTTGTGTTCGCCGTAGTAATTAATCATCCAGCTTCCCCAAGCTGGTTAAGGATTAAAGATACGCAAACGCAAATCTGACAGTTGCCTTCAAACGACCGATTATGGAAAAAAGGTCATGAAAGACAGTCACTTAGGCAAAATCCTGCACTTTTTAGTCGTTAAAATGGATTAACTGGTAAGTATCAACCTTTTTAAGGTCGCTGGAGCAATCACACGATGAAATGGCTTTACAAACCACATATAACACCGACCCAACCAGTTATGATTTTTTACCGCGGTCGTGATGGTTAGCACCATTTGCTCATTCTTCATCTCTTTTAAAAATGAAATTCTCACTTCAAGGTGCTTGTCATTATCCCCAACAATTACCTCACTCGGGGTCTGGCTGATCAATGTAAAAATACCCACACGATCACCAATTTGGTAATCCGATGGCGCTTTTTCAAGAGAAATTGCACTCATCACCGACAAATCTTTTAAACCGACTAATTGCACCGCTTTATTGCGAAGAGTCATGAGACTATCCACCCAAGCAGGCGAGTTTCCTAGCATCTTAAGCAAATAAAACATTGCTGGTTGCTGCTCCGTTGCAGGCAGGACTAATTGCCAGCTATCAAAGAAATGCGACTCGCAAATAAAGGGGTGCAAATCAGTACGAACGGGTGTTGCTACAGCGTGGACTAAAGCAGCCATCTAGATATTCCTAGTCATAGCGCAAATCACCAATCTTTCCGCGAAATATTCGATAGGAAAAGGCGGTGTATAAAAGAATGACCGGCAGCACCACTATTGCTCCGTAGAAAATCACTTTCAACGCCGCAGTATCACTCGCAGCTTGCCAAATCGTCATTTTCCCCATCACGATTTCAGGAAAAACACTATAAGCCAGCCCCCAGAATGCCAAAACAATTAGGCTAACGGCAGCAGAAAATGGCAGCCAACACCAACGGTCATGACCAATACTTTGTTGCTTTCTGAGTGCCGGCAAGATTTTAAATAAAGCAAAATAAAGGCAAATAGACACTAGCGGCAGAGGTAGCAGGAGTAAAAAGTTAGGTAACTGAAACCACTTCTGCGCAATGGAAGGAATCATCCAAGGTGTCACCACAGAAATAAGAAAAATACCAAACCCCATTGGCCATAGCGCAATTTGCATCCAACGCGTAGCTTGTTGTTGCAAATACCCTTCCGTTTTTAAAATCAGCCAAGCAGACCCAAGCAAAATGTAAGCAGCAGCTAACCCTATCGCCGTCATCACAGCAAAGCCATAAGCAGCAGAGGTTTCGGCAAAACCGCTTAAATAGCGGCCTAACATATAGCCTTGTGAAAGTGCCGCGATTAGTGACCCTATGGTAAAGCCCAAATTCCACCATGGTTTGTGCGGGTCTTTTGCCTTTACACGAAAATCAAATGACACTCCGCGTAATATTAAGCCCCCTAACATCAATGCCACCGGCAAATACATAGATGCCATTAACATTGCATTCGCAGCCGGAAAAGCCACTAGCAACAATCCAATGCCCAGCACCAGCCACGTTTCATTTGCATCCCAAAATGGGCCTATCGACGCAATCATTCGATCTTTATCTTCGTCGGAAACCAAAGGTAGCAATAGGCCAATTCCTAAGTCGTAACCATCCAACACCACATACAGTAATAAAGACAGTGCCATCAGCCCAGCAAAAATGACGGGCAACCAATATCCCCAGTCCATGTTACACCTCTTGCTTTCCAGCTTTGCCAGCCAAATGAAACACCACGCTTACATACGCACTCAGCAATACCACATAGAGCACCAAGTACATCACCAAGGAAGACAGCACCATGTGACTACCCACTTTGGTTACCGCATCAGCAGTCCGCAAAATCCCCGTCACTAGCCAGGGCTGACGGCCAATTTCCGTCACAAACCAACCAGCCAATGTCGCAAACCATCCTGAAAAAGTCATCCAAGAAAATATCCGCAAAACTGGTTGTGGAATGGTTTGTTGCTTCAATAAATACCATGCACCGCCCCAAGCAACTAAAAGCATCAAGAGCCCCATTCCCACCATCACGCGGAAACTCCAAAAAACTTTCGCCACCGGAGGATGATCGGAAAATTCATTTAGTCCTCGAATTTCGCCATTGATGTCATGGGTCAAGATTAGACTAGCGAGTTTTGGCACCGTAACAGCATAGTCAGTCTGCTTTGTTTCTTCGTTGGGCAACCCAAATAAAGTGAGTGCTGCGCCTTTTTCGGTATGCCATACCGCTTCAATAGCCGCTAATTTAGCTGGTTGATGTTCTCTCGTATTAAGCCCATGCATATCGCCAATGAAAATCTGCAAAGGGATTAATACAGCAGCCACTTTGACTGCGGTACGAAACCCTGTCTTTGCCACCTCACTATTCTGGAAACGACGCAGCTTCCAAGCCGATATCCCAGCGATTAAGAAAGAAGCGGTCAAACCAGAAGCAACAAGCATGTGAGACAGTCGATAAGGCATAGATGGATTAAAAATTACGGCAAACCAATCTTGCACCTGAACCTTGCCATCTACCAACACAACACCCGCAGGCGTTTGCATCCAAGAATTTAAAGACAAAATCCAAAAGGCAGAAACCGATGTCCCAAAAGCAACCAGAAAACTCGCAATTAAATGCATACGCGGTGATACTCGTTGCCGGCCAAATAGCATCACACCAAGGAAAGTAGCTTCTAAGAAAAATGCCGTTAATATTTCATATGCCAACAAGGGGCCTGCCACGTTGCCTGCCACTTGCATATAGCCCGGCCAGTTCGTGCCAAATTGAAAACTCATCGTGATGCCAGACACAACGCCTAGCGCAAAGGTTAGCGCAAAGATTTTTACCCAGAACAGGTATAAAGAAGACCAAACAGATTGCTTTGTTCGGTAGGCTCGCCAAGCAAAAAAACAAAGATACCAGCCCAGCGCAATGCTAATTGTTGGAAATAAGATATGAAAGGAAATATTTGCTGCAAACTGAATTCTAGACAGTATTAGGGGGTCAATCATGATCGTCTTCCTCGTTAAGATGTTTTCCCCCAAACTTGCTTAGGCTCTGCGTTAATTGCAGTACTTTTTGTACTTTGGCCCCTAGTTTCATTAATTTTTTCAGCGTCGCCACATCCATGTCTTGGATATCACTAAACCAAGTAGTAACTAGTTCAATGAGTTGGTACATCTCGGCCATCCGCGCCTGCGCATGACGCTCGCTATCACTTCCCGGTGTTTCTAACATGGCATGGCGAAGCATCGTAAGTGTTGGCTCTACCTCTCGTTTTTTACGTTCTTGCGCCAAGGTTTTAAAAATCGCCCACACATCTTCTGGCGTAGAGAAATATTCTCGACGATCACCTGGAATATGCTGCAATTTCACCAACTGCCAAGCAGATAGCTCTTTTAAACCCATGCTGACGTTGGATCTGGAAAACCCCAGCTGATCCGCGATCTCATCTGCATTTAACGGCTTATCAGATACAAATAGCAGTGCATAAATTTGGCCAACCGTTCGGCTAATACCCCAACGGCTACCCATTTCACCAAAGTGAAGAACAAACGACTGAACAAGAGGAGGAAGATTCATTAGTTTCTCAATTTTCAAGAATTTCTGAAATTCAGAAAAATAATAAAATCTTGATCAAATTAAGTCAATACCCTTTACTTATTTGCCCAATGAGATTGACAAACCAACCACTTAAAAACTCAATCCAAACACTACCCAATCCACCAGACAAGCAAAAATATAAAAAACTTCTATAGTAAAAATAAGCCAGCCAAGATCAATATGGAAAGCACATCATGGGAAGCAACCCGCTTTTACAACTTATCTACGTCAGCCAAGCCAGCACAGATCTCACAGAGGAAGATCTCATCCAGATCATCCAAACATCAGTGAAGAATAATCAGCAGAAAGAGCTAACAGGAATGCTTTTACTGTTTGAAGGCACGTTTATGCAGTTGTTAGAAGGAACGGCAGATAAATTAGAAGAAACACTCAAAACGATCGAAAATGACCCAAGACACCATTCATTGGTGGTTTATTTTCGCTCACACATTACAGCAAGAGAATTTGCAGATTGGCACATGGGGTTTAAGCATCTCGATCATTCAGATATTGAGAAACTACCGGGCTACTTGCCGGCTTTTGATGATGGGTTTGATCTGAGAAAAGTCGCGGTAAACCCGCAAGATGGTGTTGCACTATTTAAAGCGATTGCCCAAGAACATATTGGGCAATCACCTTCATCATAGGATTAGGTAAATGAGTTAATTGCCTTATCTACTGGTGCTTTTACAGAAGCGGCATCTTGCATGTGCACCTCACATTCTCCACAGATAATATCTGTCCCAGGGCTTACCCATGCCTTTGCCCCACATTCTGGGCACATTAATTTCTCTCTTGTGGGCGCCTGCCTAGGCTGCGGCATATACAGCGCCGGCTTTTCTTGCCCCTCTTCTTCCTTAGGCAGTACTTTCGGAATAATTTCTACCGGCGGCAAAGATACCTCCACTTCAACGCCCGCCGCTTTTAATGCCTCTTGCTTTTGTACTTGCACCTCAGGCATTGAAGGCAGCTGACGATCAAACCACGGCAACTCAAATCCGCCATCTACAAAAGATTTACACGCAGCCAAAAACTGCCCTTCCGGCAAAATGTAATGGCTCATGGTCCGACCGGTTTTTTTGCCACCTGGCAAACCATTATCTGATGGCATTAAGCCAATCGATTCCATTTTATTTGCCCATTCCTGATTATGAGCAGTGGATGGAGTGGCTGTACCAAAATGATGCTGCCAGTGGTGCACCATTTCGTGCACTAGCGTAGACAATACCGCCTCAACTGAACGCAGTGTAAAAAAACCTGGGTGCAACCCCATCTCATCTAGCATTTGCCCAGACTTTGAAATAAACCGATCTGCTTGATGATAACCATACACCCGACTAGAAGATCTTAGCGTGATCAAACAAGGTGGCAAGCTATTATCAAATAGTTGCTCATTAAAAAAATCGAAAGCAGATTGCAATGAACCATAGAAGTCCATTGTAGGGCATGCGGTAGCACTCATTCATTTACACCAAATCAAAAAACAAAAACCCGCACTTTGCGTGAGAGATGAAAAAACCGTGACGGAAGCCTTAATTATACCGCAGCAAATAGGTCGTGTTGCGATTTCACAACACGATTATCTCACAATGATGCATTGCACAAAAAGAACTGGACATTCAGTCAGATAAGGAGGAATATGGGAACCGTCAGAGGTTAACGCAAGTTGATGTCTGACAGTGTCTCCTCTTTTCTCCTTTGGAGTTTGTAGCGCAGTTTTCGGACTGCGCTTTTTTCTTTTGTACTCCCAGAATCCTTAACATTTAAAAATCCTATATCTATCAAGGTTTTACCTGCTTATCTAGCCATACAAATAAAAAACCCCGACAAGCTTGGCCGGGGATTTTAGCAGTAATATCACATTTACTTCATGATTAGAAAACAGCCGTTTCAATTACTATTTTCTTATTTTAGTAATTTTTACAGAAACGCTTCTTTAGTCACGCCATGACGTTTGAGCATTTTGCGTAATGTTGTAGTCGCTTCAATTTGAATTTGACGAACACGTTCACGTGTCAAACCAAGCTCAGCAGCCAAGTCTTCTAGTGTGTATACATCGTTATCATTAAAGCCGTAGCGTTTTTCGATCACAATGCGTTGGCGATCATTTAATTTCATCAACCAAGACTGAACCACTTCTTGCATTTCGCTAGAATGGAAAATATCCTCTGGTGAACCGCCTTGCTCATCAGCGATCGACTCACCAACAGTCAACATTGGATCAATATCTAATGGTGCATCTAAAGAAGTCACACGTTCATTTAGCGCAAGCATAGATTGCACTTCATCTACACTCTTACCCAATAAATGCGCAATATCTTCAAAACTAGGATCTTTGCCAGTAGTAGACTCTAAGTGACGTTGCGCACGTAAATAAACGTTTAGCTCTTTAATCACATGCACTGGCAAGCGAATAGTGCGAGACTGGTTCATGATTGCGCGTTCTACGCTCTGACGAACCCACCAAGTTGCGTAAGTAGAAAAACGGAACCCACGTTCTGGGTCAAATTTTTCCAACGCATGCATTAGGCCAATATTGCCTTCTTCGATTAAATCGAGAAGATTCATCCCGCGATTTGCATAGCGTTTTGCAATATTGACGACCAAACGTAAATTGCGTTCGATCATTTCGCAGCGAGCAGCATCGTCACCCTGAACTACACGGCGTGCAAGCGCCAGTTCTTCATGAGGTTTTAGCAGCGAATTCTGACCAATTTCATTGAGATACATTTGAGTCACATCACTTAATGCTTCAATCGCATATTCCTGCTCGTGATGCGCGACTTCTTCATCTTCATGAACTTCTGATAGCTCTGCTTCGTCTACCATTTCTTCATCAACCAGATAGAGATCCTTAGCCATGGTTCCCTCCTCCATGTGTAGCCTCGTTGGTCTTGGCGCGCATGCGCTGCTATTTCTGCACCTTATAAAAGGGTGACAGTTTTGACGATTATAATCCTCTCGAAATTAATTACTAGTGGTTTGATTAAATAATTTTAAAAAATTGATTTAACTCAATTCCTAATAATTAGCCTGCAAAATGTGAATTGGCAAAGTCTCACTACTTCTTTATTACATTTATTTCAATTGTTAATAGAATTAGAATTTAATTTATTAACAATAATAATTCTCAATATAACTATTTGTTTGGCAGCATTTTAGCTGGGTCTACCGGCTTACCATAGCGGCGAATCTCAAAATGCAGCTTTACTTGATCTGAGTCTGAATCACCCATTTCAGCAATTTTTTGTCCACGCGTTACTTTGGCTCCTTCTTTAACAAGCAGCTTATCGTTGTGCGCATAAACGCTTAAATAATCACTTTCATGCTTAATAATCACGAACTTACCATAGCCACGTAGTGAGCTACCGGAATACACCACCTTACCATCCTCTGCTGCAACAACGGGCTGACCTTTCTTACCAGAGATGTCTAGACCTTTTAATTGTTTAGACTCATTAAACTGCCCAACTACTTTACCGGCAGTTGGCCACATCCATGTCAGTCCATCCACGGTATTGGTTCCATTGCCTGACTTACCGTCAGTTGACACAGGCGTTGAAGCAGTTTTTTCCGGCTCTTTTGTATAGACAGGATCTTTAGCTGGCGTAGTTTTATTAATTACCGGCTTGTCTGACACCGCATTTGAATTACTCGCTTGAGCGATGACTGTTTTATTCGCTTCCGAATAAGGTAATTTAATTGCCTTCGGAGAATCAATATTTGAATTAGTAATCGGCTTATTAATGACAGGCGCATCAATTAAAGGTTTAGTCACCACACCATTGGCAGGAGGAACCAAAGAAAGCGTCTGACCAACCTTAATATCATTAATATTGTCGAGATTGTTCCACTCGGCTACATCACGGTATGCCAAGCCATACTCTAGAGAGATACGGTAAAGATTTTCGCCTTTTTGCACCGTATGCGTTTTAGGACGAGGATCTGTAGAAACTCGCTTCTCAGCGGATGCAGATTTTGCCACCACTGGCGCGGTTTTATTGACTATTGGAGTAGCTGCTTGCTCGTCCCCCGTACGCTTTCTAGATTCGATCGGAGCGGATTTTCCTGTATTTGAACAACCGGCTAACAGCATCCATGCACTACCAACCATCAAGGCGCTTTTGGCGAAACGAAAAAGCAAGGTTAACTCCTATTTAATATCTGATTAATATCTGAATAATAATCCCCTTGCCTAAATAGCCATTGTGATTTCAATACTATTCAATCAAATCAACGGGGATAGAAAATACCATTATCATACACCATTAACCTAAGCCAGGCAGTAATGGCACGAATTTGACGGGTTCCAATATTTGCTGTTGCAACCCTTCTTCGGTTAAATCAAAACAATGCAATTTTTGCTCATTCAGGCCAATCGGCATAATCAATCGTCCACCAGGAGCTAATTGGCTAACCAACTCTTCAGGCACATGACTAGCAGCTGCAGTCATCAAAATCGCATCATAAGGCGCCGCTTCCGGCAAGCCTAAGTGGCCATCAGCATGTTTTAATCTAACGTTTGTAAATTTGAACTCTCGCAATCGTAGCCGTGTACGATCTAACAAGGGGGCAATACGTTCGACTGAATAAACCTCTTTCGCTAACTTAGCCAAAATAGAGGTTTGATAGCCGCAACCTGTACCAATCTCAAGCACACGCCCTAGTTTCTTACCGTTACGTAGCAAACTAGTCATTTTGGCAACAATATAAGGCTGAGAAATCGTTTGGCCAAACCCAAGTGGCAATGACACATCGTCATACGCTCTACTCATCAATGCTTCATCGACAAATAAATGGCGAGGAAGTTCGGCCATCACCGCTAAAACCACCTCATCAGCAATTCCTTGCTGCCTAAGTCTTTCTACCATGCGCAAACGCGTGCGCTGGGAAGTCATTCCAATTCCTAAGGGCTGATTATTGGCCATT
This sequence comes from Leeia speluncae, assembly GCF_020564625.1. Lineage (NCBI taxonomy): Bacteria > Pseudomonadati > Pseudomonadota > Betaproteobacteria > Neisseriales > Leeiaceae > Leeia > Leeia speluncae. The sequence continues at coordinate 168,970 of NZ_JAJBZT010000006.1, read as the reverse complement.
TGACAACCACTCATTCATTTCTGCTAATTGTTGCTTTGCGCTTAAATCCATTTGTAGCGGGGTAATTGATACTTTTAATTGGCTGATCGCATGAAAATCCGTTCCAGGGCCATTGTCTTGTTCTTTTCCTGCCGGGCCCACCCAATAAATGTCTTCACCTCTTGGGTTTTTAGCGCGAATCACTCCTTCTGCTTTATGCCGTTTCCCCAATCGGGTCACTTCAAACCCGGTTAGTTCATCAAACGGCACATCAGGGATATTGATATTCAGTAATCGCATTTCGGGGAATGGGTTATCCATCCACTTTTCTACCAAGATGGCAGCGACTCTGGCTGCTGTATCAAAATGGGTAGCGTGCTTTCCTACCAACGAGAATGCCATCGCAGGGATGCCCAGCAAAAAACCTTCGGTGGCAGCAGCAACCGTGCCGGAATACAAGGTATCGTCCCCCATATTGGCGCCATGATTAATACCAGACAACACAATATCCGGGGTAAGCTCTGGAAAACCGGTTACCGCTAAATGCACACAGTCTGTTGGTGTTCCATTCACATACTCAAAGCCATTACTGGCTTTTTTTAGCATTAATGGACGATCTAGCGTGAGCGAATTACTCGCACCGCTTCTATCTTGCTCTGGTGCGACGACCCTCACCTCTCCCATTACACGAACGGCAGAAGCTAAATGAGAGATGCCTGACGCAAAGTAACCATCATCATTACTAATGAGTATCTTCATGAAAATACCTAAGAGAAGAATTTACCTATATAACTAGTTATAACTTTTTTATATTGCATCTGTTTTGAGCAGAGGGTTTTCACTGCAAAAACAGAAAAATCGCCTATATTGAAGAAACAAATGACGATTGAGCGGTTTAGTCGGGAACTATTTACAAGTTGGCAGACTAATCACCTATATGAGCAGTTTGGTGGCATTGCTGATTCGATTCTACGAATAAAACCACCTCCCCAAGCGACCTTTCAGTTTACCAGAGTAGAACGAACGCGGGGATGATTCCGACCTAGATTTGTGCTTTTTTCCATCGTCACTGGTTTGAAATAGTTTGTAGGTAAGCTACTAAAACAAACTAAAATCTAAACAATTCATTAGCAAACATCGGCAACAGATTGCATCTCTTTAATCAACCGCTGAAAAACTAATCAAGTTATCGATTTTCTTCATTGATTCGCCGCAAAATGGCCTGCACAATTTCAGCCAAACGGAATAAAATTACAGATAATTGACCTATGCGCAACAGTAAATTGCAAGATTGATAATTTATCATTAAAAGGTCATGAAAGTATGACACAATCCGCGCGTTTCAAGACCCTCCATCTACAAGCGCAGTTCGCGATAGAAGGCTAGTAACCATGAAGTTTCGTTTCCCCGTCGTTATCATTGACGAAGATTTCCGTTCTGAAAATACAAGCGGTATTGGTATTCGTGCACTTGCACAAGCCTTAGAATCCGAAGGAATGGAAGTATTGGGCGCCACCAGTTATGGCGATCTTTCTAGCTTTGCACAACAACAAAGCCGAGCTTCTGCATTTATTCTGTCGATTGATGACGAAGAATTCGTGTCCGAAAAAGGAACCGAATCAAGTGCTTTACAAGCATTGCGTAGCTTTATGGAAGAAATTCGTTTCCGCAATGCAGATATCCCGATTTTCTTATATGGCGAAACGCGCACTAGCCGCCATATTCCTAATGAAATTTTGCGTGAATTGCATGGCTTCATTCATATGTTTGAAGACACGCCTGAATTCATGGCACGTACCATTATTCGTGAAGCGAAAAAATACCTTGATGGCTTAATGCCTCCATTTTTCCGCGCACTCACCAATTACGCACAAGATGGCTCTTATTCTTGGCACTGCCCAGGTCACTCTGGTGGCGTTGCGTTTCTGAAGAGCCCAGTTGGCCAAATGTTCCACCAGTTTTTTGGTGAAAACATGCTGCGTGCCGATGTGTGTAATGCGGTAGATGAGCTTGGTCAGTTACTTGACCACACAGGCCCTGTTGCTGCATCAGAACGTAATGCAGCGCGCATCTTTAATGCAGACCATTTGTTCTTTGTGACAAACGGTACATCGACATCAAACAAAATGGTGTGGCACGCAACCGTTGCACCGGGCGATATCGTGGTGGTTGACCGTAATTGCCATAAATCGATCCTACACTCGATTATTATGTGTGGCGCAGTGCCTGTCTTCTTGACACCAACTCGCAACCATTACGGCATTATTGGCCCGATCCCGTTAGATGAATTCCGCCCAGAAAATATTCTGAAGAAGATCGAAGCAAATCCGTTTGCTCGTGAAGCACTGGCTAAAAACCCAGATAAGAAACCACGTATTTTGACCATCACCCAAAGTACCTACGATGGCGTGTTGTACAACGTGGATATGATTAAAGAAGTGTTGGGCGACTTTATCGACACCCTTCACTTTGATGAAGCTTGGTTGCCTCATGCTACTTTCCACGATTTCTACCATGGCATGCATGCTATTGGTCGTGATCGTCCACGCAGCAAAGACCCAATGGTGTTTGCAACGCAAAGTACGCACAAACTACTTGCAGGATTGTCTCAGGCTTCCCAAATTTTGGTACAAGAATCTGAAACACGTCAGTTAGACCGTCATCGATTTAATGAAGCCTACTTGATGCACACATCGACTAGCCCGCAATACTCGATTATCGCATCTTGTGATATCGCAGCGGCCATGATGGAAGCACCAGGTGGAACCGCGTTAGTTGAAGAATCGATCACCGAATCACTAGACTTCCGCCGCGCAATGCGCAAAGTGGATGAAGAGCTAGGTGCAGATTCTTGGTGGTTCAAGGTCTGGGGGCCAGATTTCTTGTCTGACGAAGGCATGGCTGAGCGCCAAGATTGGGTACTGAAGGCTAACGAACGCTGGCATGGTTTTGGTAATCTGGCAGAAGGCTTCAACCTGCTAGACCCAATTAAAGCAACGCTGATCACCCCAGGATTGGATGTGGATGGCTCATTTGCAGATGAAGGTATCCCTGCGGCCATCGTGACCAAATACTTGGCTGAACATGGTGTGATTGTTGAGAAGACAGGTTTGTACTCGTTCTTCATTATGTTCACCATCGGTATTACCAAAGGCCGCTGGAACACCTTGGTGACCGAGCTACAGCAATTCAAAGATGCTTACGACCGTAACCAACCACTATGGCGCACCATGCCAGAGTTTGTGGCGAAATACCCGCAATACGAGCGTGTCGGTCTTCGTGATTTGTGTAACCAGATTCATGGCATTTACAAAGCAAACGATGTAGCCCGTTTGACGACAGAAATGTACTTGTCTGATATGGAGCCAGCACTCAAGCCATCTAAAGCATATTCTAAGATGGCACACCGTGAAATCGAGCGCGTTTCCATTGATGAACTAGAAGGCCGTATCACTAGTATCTTGTTGACCCCTTACCCACCGGGCATTCCGCTATTGATCCCTGGTGAGCGATTCAACAACACGATTGTGAAGTACTTGAAGTTTGCACGTGACTTCAATTCACAATTCCCTGGTTTTGAAGCAGATATCCACGGCTTTGTAGTAGAAGAAGTGAATGGTGAAAAGCAATACTTTGTAGATTGCGTGATGGATGACAAGGCGTTTTAATTAGCCTCATCACCTAATTTCATTGTAAAAAAATGGCAACGACGTGATTCGTTGCCATTTTTTTTAATTTATTCTACATCAATGGATTTAAAAGAGGATGCTCACCGAAAATCTCGCCTGAACGGCACTTCGCTTCCAATGCATAGGCTTCCTCACCAGAACTGCTCGTAGCAAACTGGAAACTTAGCTTTTCTAGAATATAATTTTTTGTCAGTTGATCTAGCGTTAATTCACCAGTAGCAAATGCAGCTAGCTGTTCCTTTTTTAATGCTGGTATAACTAAAGAAAAGCTTTTCATTTACTATCATGCCTATGAGAAGGTAAGGGGTACTTGTACAAATATACCCTATTAAAATATTCATTAACTCAAAAGATTTTGCCATTTCTTTGTAATATTAGCTTGCTAAACTTCTTTTCAATGATGCAGTGCAGCACAAGTGAATTGAAAAGGAATGCAAATGAAAACCCCATTTTTTTGGTTACTCGATATTTTTTCAAGATCTAGCCAGTCTTTTATTCGTCGTGACATGATGGTAAACAAAGTGACTAGCTATGGCTGGTTAAGCCAAACAGATGGCATGGTCATTGCCGTACATGAAGAATATGCTGAAGTACGTTGGCCTAGAGGTGAGCGTACTTTAGAACTTGTTCACCACTTACAACCAATCGTTGGTTAAGCTTCGTTGAACAAAAAAATCCCCAGCCAAGACTGGGGATTTTGTTTTAAAGCTTCGCAACTGCCGGTAACCTTACTTGGCAGCAAGACCTGCTTCTCTATCAACAGATAATGCAAGCAAATCACGTTTCAATGCAAAGTCTTTTGGTAGTCGATCTTGCAACTGATCAAACCATTCTTTGTGCAAAATCAGTTCTTTTTGCCAAGCAGCAACATCAACTTCGGTTAGCGCATTGAACTGTTCTTTGGTGACATCACTGCCAGTCCAATCGATATCTTCGAATTTTGGCATCCAACCTAACGCGGTCTCGCGTGCTGATACGTTGCCTTGGCAAATATCGACAATCCACTTCAATACGCGCATATTGTCACCAAAACCTGGCCACATAAATTCGCCTTTTTCATTCAGACGGAACCAGTTAACGCAGAAGATATTTGGCGCGTGCTCTACTTTGCTACCCATCTTCAACCAGTGGTTGAAGTAGTCACCCATGTGGTAACCGCAGAATGGCAACATCGCGAATGGATCACGGCGCACGACACCTTGCTGACCAACCGCTGCAGCGGTGGTTTCAGAACCTAAAGTGGCAGCCATGTATACGCCGAAGTTCCAGTTAAATGACTTGTAGACTAGCGGTACAGTCGTTGCGCGGCGGCCACCAAAGATGAATGCCGAGATTGGCACACCAGCTGGGTTTTCCCATTCAGGATCAATTGATGGGCACTGGCTAGCCGGGGCAGTAAAGCGAGCATTTGGGTGAGCCGCTTTGCGACCGCAACCTGGTGTCCAGTCTTTACCCGTCCAGTCGGTTAGATGCGCTGGCGCCTCTTTGGTCATGCCTTCCCACCAAACATCACCCTCTTCTGTTAACGCCACGTTAGTGAAAATCACATTTTCTTTTAGCGTTGCCATGGCGTTGAAGTTGGTCTTTTCAGACGTACCAGGCGCGACACCAAAGTAGCCATATTCTGGGTTAATGGCGTAAAGTTTGCCGTCTGCCCCCGGTTTAATCCATGCGATATCGTCACCAACGGTGGTGACTTTCCAACCGTTAAATGACTTTGGTGGAATTAACATGGCAAAGTTGGTTTTACCGCAAGCCGATGGGAAAGCCGCTGCGACATAGGTTTTCTCACCTTGTGGGTTTTCTACGCCCAAGATCAGCATGTGTTCTGCCAACCAACCTTCATCACGCGCCATGGTAGACGCAATTCGTAAGGCAAAACACTTCTTACCTAATAGCGCATTACCACCGTAGCCAGAACCATAAGACCAGATTTCACGCGTTTCGGGGAAATGTACGATGTATTTCGTATCATTACATGGCCAACGAGCGTCTTTCTGGCCTGCTTCTAATGGCGCACCAACGGTATGCAGACAAGGAACAAACTCGCCGTTTGAACCAAGTACGTCATACACCGCTTTACCCATACGGGTCATGATGCGCATATTTAGCACCACATAAGGGCTGTCAGACAACTCTACGCCGATGTGTGCAATTGGCGAACCGAGTGGGCCCATTGAAAATGGAATCACATACAGGGTACGGCCACGCATACTGCCTTTAAATAAGCCAGTTAGCGTTTGGCGCATTTCTGCTGGATCGGTCCAATTGTTGGTTGGGCCAGCGTCTTTAGGATCTTGAGAACAAATAAAGGTGCGGTCTTCTACACGTGCTACATCAGTAGGGTCAGACCACGCTAGATAAGAATTAGGGCGCAGTTCCGGATTTAATCGGATCAAGCGCCCTTCTTCAACCATTTGCTTTGCGAGAGAGTCGTATTCTTCTTGGGAACCATCTACCCAGTGAATACGATCAGGTTCGGTTAAGGCAGCTATTTCTGCTACCCATTGAATCAAACGTTCGTGACGAACGAACGACGGTACTTCAATCGTTGGACGTTGAGACATGATATTAAACTTCATGTAGTTAGGGGGAACCCATATTTTACTACATTTCAGTTACATCATTTACACCAATTTTGGCAATTATTCGACCAAGGGCTTAATTATTGATTCTTCTTCGGATTTCAATACTCTAATGGTCGGAACATAGCCATCAAAGACAACACCGTGCATTTCAGTACGCTTATGGCTTTTCATCAGCCCAAGCAAGAAGGTTAAAATTTCTTCTGTAATTTCTTGCCCAGGGACTAAAGCAGGGATTCCAGGTGGATAAGGAACGATTTGATCCGCGCAAACCCGCCCAAACATGGCTTGATTGGGATGATCATCCTCGTCAATCATCGGCATCATCTCGCCTTCGGCATAATATGCATCTCTTGGCAGAAATTTTAGACGGGTAAACCCGGCAATATCTGGCGCACGGTAAAGGCGACGTGGCGCACGTTTCTCCCGCGCAATCCGCATCAATGCGTCATATAGCCTAGAAACCTTACTTCTGGTTGTCCCAATTGTCAGCAATAAAGTGACAGTATTGAAGGTCGATTTTTCAACTTGAATGTTGTAACGCTGGAATAATTCTTTCTGAAACTCTTCTGTAGTATAGCCAGAACCCGAGATATCAATCGTCACTTTGGTTGGGTCTAACTGAACGCCATCGTGCTTCACCTCGTCCGGCAAAAGGTCTTCTAATTCAAGCGCACGGAATATGCCTGTGCTGTTAATGCTCTGGCGAAGCTCTTTAGCTAATTCCAGTGTGCGGTTGAGAAGCTTAAAGCCCTCCATGGTGGCTTGTTTACGTCCTACGTCCAAACTAGCCAACATACTGTACTGCGGGCTAGTAGAGGCATGCATATTGAAATTCTCGCGGAAGATATGCTCGTTAAAATCGGGATCATTCACATGGATCATACTGGCTTGAGAAAACGCCGATAACACTTTGTGGGTGGATTGTGTCGCGTAATCGGCCCCTGCTTCTAGCGCAGTTGGGCGAAATGCAGGGTGGAAACGGGCGCAACCATACCACGCTTCATCAATAATGACCTTAATGCCTTTTTCATGCGCAGCTTTAATAATGGGCGGCAAGTCATAGCGAAGGCCATCATAGGTACAACTAGTTAAAATCAATACTTTGGCATCAGGATGTTTTTCGATAGCATCAAAGATGGCTGCTTTAGGCACCGTGCCAAAAACACCGTAAGTCTTATTCACGGAAGAGTTTAAGTAGATAGGATGTGCGCCAGATAGCACCACACCATGGTGAACAGATTTATGGCAATTTCTATCCAACAATAACTTATCACCAGGTGTCAGCAAGGTCTGGAAAATTACCTTGTTAGCTGTTGACGTACCATTGGTAGCAAAAAAGGTACGTTTAGCCCCAAATGCCTTGGCGGCGAGTTGCTGAGCATCCTCGATCACGCCTTTAGGATCAAGCAGGGAATCAAGCATATCCACAGAAACGGAAAGATCAGCGCGGAAGATATGTTCGCCCATAAATTCGTGAAAATCGTTCACCCAAGGGCTGCCGCGTAGCGAATCGCCAGAAGAATGCCCGGGCGTATGCCAGGCATCTTTAGCCATTAGCACATAGCTATGGAGCGCATCATAAAATGGCGTGCGGGCTTTTTCACCAATTTGCGCATGTAGAATGCGGAACCAACCACGGTAGTCACGTTCTTCTCTATAGAAGTAACCGGCAATAGCCTCACTAAACAAGACATCAACCACTTCGTCTTGCTGAGCCTCATCAATCATGATGTAAATGCCCACTTCTGGGCGTAATTCATGGATGCAATGCACTAACTCTAATGCACTTGCTTGGCGGTTTTCATTCTGCCTGGCTAGCGCGTAGAGATTATCGTCAATGAGAACGGTTTGAATTTCACCATCTTCGGCCAAAACGTCGAGTGCTTCGGTGGCGGTGGTTGCCCCTGTAAAAGTGATTCCAAATGGATTATCAAGATGTTTTGCAGCACTATTTAACCCATTGGTTAAACTACGCAGCACCATTTTTTCATCATTAATTACCAGCACTTTACTAATTGGCTTTGCCATTGCACCCTCTCCCAAGGGATTGCAGTTAGAAACGCTATTGTTCTTCGCTGCAATCTTCGATCACTCTGTGAAGATAAATAAAACACCACACAGAAATTGTGCAACAAAATGCTCAAATGTGCAATATAACGCTCAATTTAAATTCATTAACGGATGGTTGATGTTGGAAAAATCTGGATTCAAAAATTGATCGAGCACTTCTGTAGATACACCAGCCAAGCTAGATGCTTGCCATTTAGGTTCGCCGTCTCGATCAATTAATAGCGCCCTTACTCCTTCACTATAATCCGGATAAAGGCAACAATTGACTGATACCCACCACTCCAAGCGAAACGAATCAGCCAACGAAGCATGCTTTGCCTTTTCCTGCATTGCAAAAGCAAGATGTTGCGACAATGGGCTGCCTTTCGATAACTGAGTAAGCGCCGCATCCAACCAAGGCGTCATGCCTTTTAGGGTTAAAAGCGCAGAAACGGCTTTTGTCACTTGCTTTGCATGTAAAGCCCGGCTAATTGCTTGCCTTACCGGGAAAATATTCGCATCTGGCAATTCAAATGATTCTACTGCCGCCAAATCATTCATTAACAAGGTGATTAGATCATGATTACTGGTGGAGTTATCCGACCAAGGCAAGGAGAGCAAATCTGTTAAGCAGACGTCTTTTTGGCGATTCGCAAGACAATAGTCTGCAATGCCTAAACGCATGATGTCTCTAGGAAAAATAGAAGTGCCCGTTAAGGCAAGGAACTTGCCTAAGTTTCCCGGTAAGCGAGACAGAAACCAACTGCCACCAGCATCTGGATAAAGCCCAATATGTACTTCTGGCATCGCCATACGGCTAGTTTCAGTAATAATTCGATGTGAAGCACCTGCAAACAGCCCCCAACCACCGCCCATAACAATACCGCCACCCCACGCGATAATCGGTTTTGGGTAACGATGCAATTCATACTCTAAACCGTACTCCACCGCAAAATAGTTTTCTGCAAACGCCTTCGCCTCTTCTTTTGGCAAAGACTTCACTTGTTGATACATTTCGCGAATATCGCCACCCGCGCAAAAAGCACGCTCGGTTGAAGACGCTAATACCACTGCGACGACATCTTTGCGGTCTTTCCATTGCAGGATTTGGCTGGAAATAGTTTGCATCATCTCAAAAGACAACGCGTGCAATACCTCCGGCCGATCTAATGTCAGAAAACCAACCACATAGCCATTTGTCGTTCTCTTCTCTGCTACTTGCACGGTCATGTTGATGTGTCCTCTTTTGTTATGTGCTCATATCATACTTCCAGAATCCAAATGAAAATGATTTTTTTACACTTACATAAAATTTCAATCCAATTGAAATAAGATCTTAGCAACCCTAAATACAATTATTTATGCTTCATAACACATTGATCTAAAAACGCTTTCCAGCTTAGCTTGCGATATGCTTTATTAAATATCTCAAAATAAAGCAAAAAAGACCTTGCAGAGCGCTAATTGGCTACCTAATATGGGCTTAGGGCCTGTTGAAAACTTTTATAAAAACGGAGTGCACCAACATGAATATGGCAAGCATCTTTGAAAAAACCCATCAGCTGCCAACCATTCCTAAAGTGGTTCAGGAGCTGATTGATAGTTTTAATCAGGAAGATGTAGACATCTCTTCCATTGCGAAAAAAGTTGCCTTAGACCAGGTGCTAACAGCTAAAGTACTGCGTCTTGCCAACTCTGCCCACTATGGTGCCTCTCGAACGATTGGCTCTGTAGATGATGCAGTAGTGATTCTAGGATTTAATAGTTTAAGAACCTTGGTGATTGCCTCTGGTATTACCGGCTCGTTTAATGCGATTCCGGGCTTTGATACTGCAGCCTTCTGGAAGCATTGCCTTCACAGCGCAGCCATTGCCAAGTGGTTAGCTAAACACGGCACGAAAAAGCTCAACCAAGAACTCGCGTTTACCGCTGGTTTAATGCATGGTATTGGTCAATTATTGATTCACATTGCCTATCCTAAAGAATCTGCCACCTTGCACAAAACAGATGGTATTGGTTCATTAGAAGATCGCATCAAACTAGAACAAGCAGCTATTGGCATTGATCATGCGCAAGTAGGCGCAGAACTAGCCAAACGCTGGAACTTCCCTCTTCATATTCAGCAAGCGATTGCACTTTATGCCACACCTACTGCGCCAGAAGCAGCAGAAGCACTGTATGCTCAACTAACCCATTTGGCTGTGTTCTTGGCTACAGGCATTGAACAAGAGAATATCGAAGAAAAGCTGAAAACAGAATTCCCAGCTGCCGTAGCAGAAGTGTTTAGTTTTAATAGTGGCATGATTGAAGCAGCCCTATCCGATCTAAAAGCACTGGCACATGATATGGATGGTTTACTCTAACCCTTGTAGTTAGTGCCTCCGCCAAAGAAGCCCTTGAAAAAACAAGGGCTTCTTTTTTATTTGCTAATCAAAACATATAGATTCACTAGTGGTATCTTTTGATACTAATCATAAGAACGTCATCCAACGAATAAAAAATGAAAACCACACTTGAAAGCCCATAGAATGGTTGTCATACTGATTTGATAAATTAAGTTAATTTGCCTGTTACGGAGAATGTCGCATTATGTCGAACCAGAAATTCCGCTTGGTCACTCGCAGTGATTTCGATGGACTCGTTTGTGCTGTGTTATTAAACGAACTTGATTTAATTGATGACATTTTATTCGTGCACCCAAAAGACATGCAGGATGGAAAAATTGATATTACTGACCGTGATATCACTACCAACTTGCCTTATGTTGCTGCAGCCCATTTAGCATTTGATCACCATTTATCTGAAACCATCCGTAATACAGGTGACAACAAAAACCATATTATCGAGGCGACAGCACCCTCTGCTGCCCGTGTGGTTTACAACTACTACGGAGGCAAAGAGCGCTTTCCTGCCATTAGCGATGAAATGATGGAAGCGGTAGATAAAGCCGACTCTGCACAGTTCTCGCTTGAAGAAATTCTCAATCCAGATGATTGGGTCTTACTCAACTACCTAATGGATGCAAGAACTGGTCTTGGTCGTTTTAGAGAGTTTAGAATTTCAAATTACGCCTTGATGATGGACTTGATTGCCTATTGCAAGAATCACACCATCAAAGAAATCTTGGCGCTACCAGACGTACAAGAGCGCGTTACCCTTTTCCGTGAACACGAAAGCAAAGCAAAAGCACAGATTGAACGTTGTGCGACGATTCATCAAAATCTAGTGGTGCTTGATTTAAGAAACGAAGAAATCATTTATGCGGCTAACCGTTTCTTGATTTACGCAATGTACCCAGACACAAATATCTCTATTCATGTGATGTGGGGGCGTGAAAAACAAAACACCGTCTTTGCGACTGGTAAATCAATTGTGAACCGTTCTAGCAAGACCAATGTAGGCGAATTGATGCTTACTTATGGTGGTGGTGGACATGCCAATGCGGGGACCTGCCAAGTAGATACCGACAAAGCTGAGCAAACGCTCGCTGAATTAATTAAGAGCATTAAAGCGGCGGGCTAATTGGCTTTCACTACAAAAGTAAAAAAGGCAGATTCCACATCTGCCTTTTTTACTTTCATCGCCGTTGATATGGTTTAAGCCAACTTCAATAACCTTTCGTTCGCCTTATCTAAGGTAGCAAGTTCTTTAGCGAAGCAAAAACGAACCACCTGATCATCTTTCCCGCTCGCATAAAACGCAGAAATAGGAATACACGCCACGCCAATCTCTTTCGTTAGCCACTCAGAAAATGCCACATCCGACATCTGAGGTTGAATCTGAGTGTACTTAGCCAATTGGAAATATGTCCCCTGCCCTGGGATTAACTCAAACCCTGCTTTGTTTAAACCATCAGCAAGTAGGCGTCTTCTTTCAGCAAAGAAGCTAGCTAAACCTTTCCAATGCGCAGGTTCTTCAAGATGCTTCGCTAATGCATATTGGCTAGGCGTATGCACCGAAAATACTAGATACTGGTGAATCTTTCTAAATTCAGCCATTAATGCAGCCGGTGCAACACAATAGCCCATCTTCCAACCTGTCGCATGAAAAGTCTTTCCAAACGAATAGATGGCAAAACTTCTGCTTCTTAATGCCTCATGACTTAGCACGCTATGATGTTTCGCATCATCATGCACCAAGTGTTCGTACACCTCATCGGCTAATACTAATAAATCGTGCTTTTCTGCAATCATCGCTAGCTGATTGAGATCCTCACTAGAAAAATTGGTCGTTGCCGGATTATTTGGGTTATTGATGATGAGAAGCTTCGTCTTGTTAGAGATAGACTGTTCTACCAATGACCAATCAATCTGATAACTCGGTGCAGATAATTCTACGCGTTTCACCACCGCCCCTTGAGCAATCACTGCTGGAGCATAGCTATCGTAAGCGGGTTCAATAATGATGGCTTCATCACCCGCGTGTAAGACAGTCGCAATGACCGTAAAGATTGCCTGTGTTGCCCCTGCAGTAATCGTTATTTCGGTATCCGGATTCACACTAATACCGTGCTGAAGCGATAATTTCTGGCTAATGGCTGCCCGTAATACGGGCACACCAGTCATCGGCGCGTATTGGTTATGACCAGCGTTAGTAGCCTCTGCTAACGCGGCAGTGAGATTTGGGTGACAAGGATAATCAGGAAAACCTTGGGATAAATTAATCGCTTGGTGCTGATTTGCCAATTGGCTCATCACCGTAAAAATGGTTGTTCCCACTTCGGGTAACTTAGAAACCAGCTGCACCATAAGAGATCCTGTGAAGAAGTTAAAAGTGATCGCACATCAAGAGCAACTATCTTACGGACTTTATGACAAATAGACTACACCCAGCCTTGGTTTTGCTGGGTAGGCAGCAAATTGCAAAAGTCTTTCTTTTAAAACGGAATGAGATGGACTATCATTTAGAAAGTATATAGACCATATATATTTCGTATAACACTCAGATTAGGAAATTCTTTTGGGTATCGTAAAGATTTCTGAAGAGATGCATGAGCACCTGCGCGTGACTAGCACCGCGCTTAGCCGCTCGATTAACTCTCAAGCAGAGCATTGGTTGCGTATTGGCATGTTGGCGGAGCTAAATCCCCATTTGCAATACCACGAAATTTGCCGAATGCTCATTAATACCGAATATCAAACCGAAACTGCAAAATTGCAGTTTGTAGAGAAAGCCTCATGAACAGCAAACAAAAAGTAAAAATTAATACGCCAGCAGATATTGAAAAAGCACGCGAAGCCGGTGCCCTAGCCGCCAAAGTGCTAGAAATGATTCAAGAACATGTAAAACCAGGTGTCACCACCAATGAGCTTGATCAACTTTGCCATGACTACATCGTTAACGAATTAAAAGTAATCCCTGCGAATATCGGCTACCACGGTTATCCAAAAACCATTTGTAGCTCGGTTAACCATGTGATTTGCCACGGTATTCCATCAGACAAACCGTTAAAAAATGGTGACATTGTCAATATTGACGTGGCCATTATTAAAGATGGCTGGTTTGGTGATACCAGCCGTATGTACTTTGTTGGTGAAAGCAGCATTTTGGCCAAGCGCCTAGTAAAAACCACTTACGAAGCCATGGTTGCTGGTATTCAGGCGGTAAAACCGGGTGCAACACTAGGTGATATTGGCCATGCAATTCAAACCGTTGCACATCGCGAAGGGTTTAGCGTTGTACGTGAATATTGTGGGCATGGCATTGGCCAGATTTATCACGACAATCCGCAAGTATTGCACTATGGCAAAAAAGGTGAAGGCCTTGTGCTAGAGCCAGGCATGTTGTTTACCATCGAACCAATGATTAACGCGGGTAAACCACATATCAAAAATCTACCAGATGGTTGGACAGTCGTAACGAAAGACCACTCGCTTTCTGCACAGTGGGAACACATGGTCACAGTGACTGAGACTGGATACGATGTGCTTACCCATTGGCCAGATGGCTATGGCGAATACCAAGCGATTTAATCGTATTAAGATCGTCAGAAAAACGGGCATATTTGCCCGTTTTTTTATACCCACTATTGATAAAACCACACTATTTATAAAAAATTAACAATAAAATTACTTTGTGTTTTCAATAAATTTACATTTCTTAACAATATAATTGTATTGATAATTATTTTTATTTATTAATTTATAAAAATAGTTTTTACATCGATCCCCTTCTCCGTCCAAAAATACCTTCTCCGAACCTTCAATCAAGGTAATATGCGGCCTAGAGAACAGACAAACCCATGGTGACAAACTAATCAACATCCCTCCCTCCTTTGCATCACATTATCCAAAAGAGTTATTTCTTATTCATTTCTATTTAGCAATAATAGGTTAAGCAAATTACAAAATAGCCCTATTTTGTAAAATGCCCATTCACTTGTAAAAAGGTATTTCAATTTAAGGCAACTTAAAAACCATCTCGTTATAATGGGTTCTAAATAGAAAGATAAATAAATTTAGATGTTAGAAAGGGATGAATATGAATACCAGCACGACAACCGCCAACACGAGCAAAGCCATCAACAATCCAGGCTTTTTAAAAAAGAACGCAACCCAATTAGTTGTTCCACTTTCGATCATCGTCAGCATTACTGGCTTGATGATGTTCTTCCACATTGCCCAAGATAGCATTGAAGGTGCTCACGAATGGCTGGGGATTGCATTCATGGTGGCGATTGGCCTACACATGGCCAGAAACTTTAAGCCAATGCTAAATGTAATTAAAACCAACCGCGCAAAAGCATTTATCGCCATTGCAATCATCGTACTAGGTGCGTTTGTCTTTACACCAAAGAGCAAAGGCGAAAACCCTTTCAAACAAACCACTACCCTACTAATGAGCGCCAAGATTAGCGATGCCGCACCAGTGTTTGGTTTAAGTAATGAAGAAATGACAAAACGCCTATCTGCCGTTGCTGGCACCGCAGTGACGGGACAAGACTCTATTCAGTCTATTGCAACAAAGAGCAACCACAACCCAGTGGAGTTACTCGGTGCGGTTGTGAAGAAGTAATAAGGGAAAATGGGTTCAGCAAAGCTAAGTAATCCGTCATAAAGATAAAGCCCGCAATTTGCGGGCTTTATCTTTTAATACTGACAGCAAGCAGTTAGTTAAATCACTAGGTGATTATTCCCACTCAATTATTTTTTACACCGTAAGATCAAGTATTCATGCGGACTTTGAAAGCCATCGCACTTGAGATACCATGAAAGATACCATAATCAGAAACTTCAACTCTTTTTTAGTTGAAATTTAACTGGTTAATGTTTCTACTTTACCACACCAGAGATAGAATGCCAGATAGCAAAAAAACACACTGAGCATAAATAGAAACCCAAAACCCACTCTGTCAAGCCTTTACAACAATAGAACGCGAACGCCATCTTAATAAAAGGCGGCGGTTTCAATTCCCGCCGCCTCCACCATTTAAGAACCGTTTTTACGTGGCATAATGCGGCTGCCAGCGGCGCAGAATCAGGATATTTGAACGATAAAGCAGCGCATAGAGGCGCAAAAGAGCGCCTCAATCGTCGCACTTATATCGCACTTTACTTGAATTAGTCTCGACTTGATCTGACACATCGCCTTGCAAAGGTGAGAGTTACCAGTTTTGATTGTGGGTGTCGAATCCTTAATCAAAACCAAAAAGGTAACTCTCATGCTCTATAGTAACAATCCCATTATCAAACACAAGACAGGTTTACTCAATCTGGCAGAGGAACTGAGCAACGTCTCCAGGGCTTGCAAAGTCATGGGCGTGTCATGTGATACATTTTATCGTTATCGCGAACTAGTAGACGATGGCGGAGTAGACGCACTGATCGAAAAAAGTCGCAGAACTCCTAATCTCAAGAATCGTGTCGAAGAAGCCCTTGAACAGGCCGTAAGAGATTATGCGATTGAATTTCCTGCGCGTGACCAACACAGAACCAGCAATGAACTGCGTAAGCAAGGCATATTTGTCTCTGGCAGTGGTGTCCGCTCTATTTGGTTGCGGTATGACTAGAGAACTTTAAGAAGCGCCTGAAAGCCCTGGAAGCCAAGGTGGCTAGCGATGGCATTCAACTGACGGATGAACAGATTGCGGCGCTGGAGCGAAAGAAACACTATGATGAAGCGAGTGGTGAAATTGAAACCTCGCATCCTGGCTACCTTGGCTCGCAAGACACGTTTTATGTCGGCAACCTCAAAGGTGTCGGTCGTATCTATCAGCAAACTTATGTCGATACGTACAGCAAGATCACTCACTGTAAGCTCTACACCACGAAAACGCCTATCACAGCAGCAGACTTGCTAAACGACAAAGTACTTCCGTTTTAAGCGTTGCAACAGTTGCCAGTGCTTCGCATTTTAACGGACCGTGGCACAGAGTATTGTGGCAAGGTTGAACACCATTATTATCAGCTTTATCTGGCGATTAACGATATCGACCACACGAAAACCAAAGCGATGTCACCGCAAACGAATGGCATCTGCGAGCGGTTCCATAAGACGATTCTGAACGAGTTTTATCAGGTGACCTTCCGGAAAAAGTTGTATCAAACGCTGGAGGAACTGCAAAAAGATCTGGACGAATGGCTGTCTTACTATAACAATGAACGAACCCATCAAGGAAAGATGTGCAACGGCAGAACGCCAGTTGAAACATTGGTGGATGGGAAACGGATTTGGGCAGAAAAGAATCTGACTCGAATCTAATCTGACAGACACCAGCACAAAACTGGTAACTGTCAGATCAAGTCTGAGCTAGTACACTTTACTTAACCTTATCCGCCTAACAATTTAGATTGAGTCTAAACAGCATACACAATTCTATTTAGACTCAAAACCAAACTACTTAGATCAGGCCGCAAATACCAATTTTATCAAGGTACACATCAGATCGCCCCCAGAAACCAGTAACAAACTTGCCATTTAGAGGGATTTCAAACGGTTCTCCACCATTCTCCCCACACTCAATGAAGTTATTTTTACTGGTTTCAATTCTAAGCTTATTTATATAATCCCCAGCTCTTCCAGTAATTTTTGTAATACGCTCACCTTCCTCAAGCGTTAAGGAAACCTCTTTCGTTCCCCCTGACCCGCCATAACGCTTTCCTGGAACAGGATTATTGGAACTATCTTTTCTATCAATCTGAATTGAATCTACATAAATGCCACCGCGTAGAGTTATTTTTAAGATTTTCGGTGCGTCACTGCTATAGTCAAGAAAAGGGACTCCACCATTTCCGCCGTGACCACTTCCGTATATTTCTGATCTAATTCCTAATGCATCAATTGCACTTGCTGCACGACCTTGAAATCCTAGAATTTTCTTCCCATATTTTGGCTGTAGAACAAATTCATCTGTACCACCTGAACCACCATACGGTCCAAAAACTCGGCCCTTATTAGTAAAGAATGATATACGATCAATGTATGCACCATATCTTCCTGCTACTTTTGTTATATATTCATCGGCCTCAAGTTCAAACATATCTTCCTTGCCATCAGTCCATCCTCCTCCATGTAAACTGCCTTTTACTTCATTTCCCGACGCATCTAACCAATCTGTCTGAATGCTAAGCACAAAAGAAGAATGTCTTATTTTTATTCTTTTTATTGATGTCATATTTGTAACATCATCAGCAAAAGGAGAGCCACCACCTCCACCGAACATTGGTGTTCCAACACTCAGAGCAATATCCGATGGTAGATAGTAGACAATTATTGCGATAATTAAACCAATGAGCGCTAAAACAGCGAGTATTGCAACAATCAAACTTGCAACAGCGGCAACGACAGTTGCCACCACAATAGTAGAAGCTGTCAAAGCAGCGATCAAGCCTGCAACTGCTCCAATAATACCTACGATAGCAATAACACCAGAAATGACAAGCCCAGACCAAAGACCAAGCTGAACCAAAATATCTACAACAACATTTTTTATTGTTGCCTCTTCATCGTCAGACAAAGTAAGTCTTGAAGAATTGTTCAGATTTGTTGCAATCCGTTTTATATCTTCATTTGCAATAGCACGGGTAATAATGTCTTGCCACTGTTGAGTTGTAATCGATGAAATTTTACTAACATCATTTTCGGTCATTCCAATGTTATCAATTCGCTGCGCAAAATTTAACGCAGCTAATGGCGAGTCTATTAATAATTTTAATGCATCTGCTGGGACTGCATTTTCAAAAACTTCTACTGCATTTTGCATTTTCAATCTCTACGAGTTGTTAATAGAAATTTAAGCTTAGATCACGATATTCCATTGCGATATAACAAAGGCATTAAATAAATGTAAATTTATGTAAACGACATTAATTGACAACAGAAACTACCTCTGCAAATCATCCGCATACTGATAACAGGCCTTCAGCGCGGCTTGGAGGCGGTCTGCTCGGGCAGATTCCCCGACAAGAAAACTTGCGTCCTCTCTTGAAAGCTCGGACCCAGCGGTTCCCTTGATGTGAGCACGGGCGGTTTCTGGCATACGGCTGGGGCGGTTGTGCAGGCTGACAAGAGCAGACTGCAAGCGATTACTAATATCAGTCCTGTCTTGCTGCAATTGATTGATCGTGACATTTGTGTTCTCCTGTTGCGTTTTAAATCGCTGCATCTCTGCTGCATACGCTTTCGCGTCTGTTAGCTCCCATTCAGTCATAACTGCGGAAGCTCCTTTTAGATAGGCGACTATAGCAACAGCCAGCATAAGCAACCCGATAACAGCCCACCGATATGGAGCAGGGATTAGATTCATTCCTTTGCTCCCTGCTGTACGTTCCTAGCCAGAATCGCAGCTACAGCCACCACAACATAAAGCCAACCAGGTATGTAATCTTTAATCACCGGCAAAGCTTCCTGCAGTCCCGCTAGGAGGGGGATAACAGCCATCAATCTGACAGACCAAAATCGATGTAACGTAGTCCAATTCGTAACTTTCTTTACCTTTGTATATTTCATTTCAGAACCTCAGGAAACCTTTACACTTTGCGATTGAGCGCACCCTGCGACACACCACATAACCCTCACGAGATCCGTCATCATTCGTATTGCCTTCGATAGTATGAATATTTAAACCCTCTACCCGCTCAACAATGCCTGTATGACCAAGGCCTTTCCCAAAATCCATAATAAAAACATCACCAGGCTGGGGCACTGTCACGCGGTTCGCTGTCGACTTGTTCCACATATTTAGCACGCCGCCTGTCTTCGGAACTGTGTTAGCTATCTTCATTGCCTTTGCTGCTTGATCGTGAGACCAATAAACAAAAGCTGCACACCAGCTAGCCGCGAAGTTAATGCCTACCGATTTTAAATATCCAGATACTTCTGGCCCCCAGTTACTCCCTTTAGGCTGCTCTTGAACGCCAAGCTGAGAAACCGCCACCGCTAAAGCTTTTATACCCATACCCATAATGGATTCTCCAAATAAAAAACCCGCACATGGCGGGCCTCATATCAAAAAATTTAGTCAATCAAACCCAACAAACAGCGCCATCATTAGATGTCTTTACCTCATCAGTCATTGGTTGATAACTAGCCTCAAGATTGAGTGCAGTCACCACACCAGGTACGACTCCACCAGCAGTTACCAAGCGATGCTGGCCATTACTGTAAAAAGCAACGCAGTTACCCGCAGGCACAAAGCCGGTTTCCTCATCTTGGTCACCTTGCAGCAAGGCACTGCCAGTCAAGTAATCAGACGCAACAGTTAAATGCTCTTGTCTGCCAATGTATTCCAATGATCCGGTTGATGTATTGGTTTCATAGCTCGCCATCCCATGCACAAAAGCAAACATCGGCACGCCGACTTGACTCAATCCTAAGTAGCAAACTAGTTTTAGGTATGGATAGACACCGGCAGCAGGCATTGAGCCAGTATTTGCCGCGCCAAGAATCTCTGGCAAAGAGTCTGGCACCATGCGTATCGGAGCAGAAAGCGTCATTAACCATCCATCCGTACTTAACGTGGCCGTATAAAATGTGCGCGGTGTCAGCCCATAATAGAAGACAATAGAACGACCATCGAATGAAGCCTCTCTTACTGCGTTGTATTGATATGGATAACCAGGCAGAGACAACCATCCATCAATTGGCGTATCCGTCTGACTCAAATTACCAAACTGCCGATAGTAAAGCTTCTTTGATTGCGGATAAGCTGCTATCAGCCAATTGCCATCATCACTTGCCATCAACCAGCAATTAGCAGCAGATTCTGCACCGTAATTGGGTAAGTTCAATTCTTTACCATACAATAACTTGCCACCAGAGATCAGCGCGTAGTCTAACAATCCATCGGAACCGCTATACGCTGGCTGCCCGGGCTTTTTGAACACCGTCACCCAGCCGTTTGTTGGTTGCACATGCGGGCGAGTCGAGCCATCCGCCAAATGTAATTGTCCTGCCTTGACCCACCCATGATAACGATGACCAAACTGAAGGCCACGAATCATGATGACACCGCTATATCGACCGTGGTCCCGTCACTATTCTGTAGATGAATAGCGGTCACCACATCCAAATTGAAAGTAAACACACCATCCGTGCTGGTAAAGGTTCTTGTCTCATGGCTAACAGAACCTCCGGTTACCGTGCCACCCGAGCCACTGCTAGAGCCTCCCGTACTGCTTCCATTCGTATTCGTCCCAGCATTGCCTTCACCCTGCGTCGAGTTACCAGATCCACCGCCTGCGACCCCTGTTTGTGCTGGCACCCCGCCTCGTGAAGCAACTGAGGGCAATGGGGCTTTGACAGATTCCGTTGGCCCCGCATTAATGACCGCCTTTAAGTCTGCAACTTGCTTGCCTGAGAAATTAATACCGTTACTCATTACATCTCTACCAAATCGTTGGTACTAAGCTGTAGATTGGTATATTGACCAGCAACGGTTTGCTGACTCGTGATCCGCACCCAAAAGCTCACCGCGTTTGTCGGACCACTGAGCACCTTATTTCCCAATTCAATCGATGCACCTGCAACGGCAGTCGCTAAGCCAGCTGCTGTATTCGCTAACCGAATACTACTCACTGACTCACCCGCTTCAACTGCCTCAATGGAAAGAATGATCGGGTCGATATCGGGTGCTGTTTGCGCATAGAGGGTCTTACCTGAAGCCGGTGACCCAAAAAAGACTCGTTGATCTACTGCAGGCAAAGTCTCGTTCATATCCTGTGCGGCTGACAGCATGGTGAAAGGAACGGTCAGCCCTGCATCCATGTAAAAAGCAAAACTTAAACTCATATCGATTCCTAATTAAAAGTGACCGGATCAAATGGGATCGCCACCAAATGTTCATAGCTGAAAGAGAGGTCCAATGGGTCGGTGTCCGCCGCATCAATGGCGGGCGTATTCACTGCAACGGTATTGGTATAGCGAGGCTGATCATCTAAGATCGGGATTTCTTTGACCTTTAAGCTAATTACGACCCCGCCTTTAGAACGCCAGATATGTTCAATTAATTCTTTTTGTTGATTCGTCACGGAGCTTTCCGGTTCGGCTGCTGTTGCAATGGTTGCTGCCGTTGCCTTTTGTACAACTGTCACTACAGGCACTTCCGGCGCAGCCAATGCTTCCTCTTCTATCGTCCCTACCGCGATATCCGCAAAAAGACTAATTCGCGTCTCTGTAGAAGCTTCTCCTGTCTCAATA
This sequence comes from Leeia speluncae, assembly GCF_020564625.1. Lineage (NCBI taxonomy): Bacteria > Pseudomonadati > Pseudomonadota > Betaproteobacteria > Neisseriales > Leeiaceae > Leeia > Leeia speluncae. The sequence goes on along the minus strand of NZ_JAJBZT010000006.1, from coordinate 147,030 downwards.
TCAAACAAATGGACTAGGCGTGAGACTTTACCTTTCCCTTGTAAATGTCGAATATCTAGCTGTCCGGTTTGGTCTACATCCACAAAGGGCATGCAAGCGGTTTTCCATGTCACATGCGTTTGGCGATGAGTTGATAACATACTAGCCTTCGCAATCGCAGCGATGGTCTGAATGGCAAGATTCGCATCTTGGCGAGTCGCATCGGTTATTTCGGTTTGGTCGATCAAACTTGCTGGCAAACCTTGGCTATTCATTTGCACCCGAATACCGCCTTCCGACCAATCGGTGTAACTGATTGGTATTGAGGTGGTATCACTAAAATCAGACTCCCACGTACTGCTATCAAACGCTGCTTCTAAATTTCCACCAGAAACCTCGCCCTCCAGCTTGCCAAACTTATTGATGGAATCGGTCGCCTCGACACTAATTGCCCACGTTTCTGTGACGGTTTGCGCGACCTTGTGATTCAGTACAAGTCTCGCCCCCCAACAGTTAGGATCATCTGCAGCCGTGTAATGATTGACCCAGGCAAGACTGTAATCCCATACCGTCCAATCAATCGGCACAGAGATAATTTGCGAAGGCGGTTGTGACCGCCAGAACGCAGCAGACAAATGCCAAGAGGTAGAATCCACCGCACTAGTAAACAATTCCCTAGTGGGCGTTAACCACTTTGGCTGTAAGGCATACTGTGTCCCTGCAATCCTTTTCTCATAGACAAGGAAGTCGCGTAGGCTTATCCCCATATCCCATGAGACCTCATGACGATAAGTTCGCAATCGTTGATATCGATATTGAAACGCTGCTGTCACAGAATTCTTCATTTCTGCACGTCGAGAGAACTCAATCACGGGTTCCACATCTCCCCAAATGAGTGACTCATCAACGGTAAAGTGAGGGGTAACCGCCGATTGCCAGTTAGTGAGACGCGGTTGGCCATACACATCCAAGTCAAAGGAAGCCGCAACCGTCGATAGCCGATCCTCTGCATATTGGAGACTATTTGCCTCACTAGAAAATACGGCAGGAGACCAATACCCCCCCAACCATTCGGCAAGTGTTGCTCTATCTGCATTTGCCAATAATTTACGGCGATTATCTACACAAGAAAGCGTAATCACTTGCTGAGAGATGGCTAACTCGGGCAATTCCACTGATCCAGAAAACAAGCGGATACTACCGCCAGTTTTTAGCAGATCAAGTACGACTGATTGACCGGATAAGGATGCAATATCTTGTGGCCCTTCCAGTTGGCATTGCATGACCCTCTGGGTTCCTTCCTCCATCTCGACTCGACATTGGCCGATAAGATGAGCTGAGAAATCAATACCACCAATCAGCAAACGAAGAGACCAAGCCTGTGTCTCCGCCAACGCTTCTGGCGGTAACACTTGCAGCGCAATCGGCAACGTTAACTTACCTGATTGCGGTACCGTGATGTGAATCGGGAGCGTTAGACGACCATAGCGGTGTAACTGTATCGACAATGGCAAGCTTGATCGTCCATGCGCAGAACCGACAAATACAGCGAGTGGCAATACTACTTTAGTCGATCCGCCTGCATTGCTTTCTGGATAGCCATTCAATGGGGCAATGAGTAATCCACCACTGTTTAACATGATTGACCTTTACTTATAGATACAAAAGCGTATCAGGCAGCGCAATTGCTTGTGTCACGACAAATAAACTTGCAGGCCCATAACGCATCAATGGCACACCTTGCACAATCACCCCTGGCAATTGCTCACTAAATATCCATGTCCATGGAGAACCATCTGACTGAATCAGGCCGCTAGGTGGGCCATTTTGATCATCAAAGAAACTGTAAGACTCTGTACCTGCAGAGGCATCCATTAGGCACCAATCTAACGTCGAAGCCGGCACAGTGATTGGCAGATATAACCCACCGATATTTAGGCGATAAGCCCCTTGAGGCGACAGATCAACTCGCCCATTGATGGGAGTTAGTTCATTCTGCCAATCAAACTTAGGTAGACTAGCAACGGCATTCTCTAAATTCGCCAACACCACTTGCGGCATATCGCAATACACCTTGCTACCTGCCGGAAAGTCAAATGGCCCAACCGATCCAATCCAATCTGTACTGATCCGATCCGCTTTACGGGTGAGTGTAGTCCCATCCCAAAGCACCACCTCTTTCAAACTGTTATCGGGTGAAACAATCGTTAACCAGACTTGATAGTCGCCAGCTGCATTCACGAGCATGGTTTCCACTTCTGATTCAGCAAGTAGCCCCGTCAAACTTGTTGCACCAGCTAGTAACTCTGCAGATAACGTGGTTTGATAGTTGTTCATCCAAACAGACATAACCATGGAAAACTCCAAATAAAAAACCCGCACTAGGCGGGTTTCATTTCGTTCATTTATTTACGCTTACACTTCTTCTAAGGTCAATTGCCAACTGTAATCCCCACTCGCATGATTAAATGCTTCAGAGACATCCATGACACAAACCAATAGCTCTGGCCAGTACATCACCCGATAGGAAGTAGCTGCTATATTCTCGTCGACAAGAACACTTTGTCCTGATTGAGAAAAGCCAATAGGCAAGTATTCACCATTTACCTGAGCAAATGCCTTAATACCTTCATCCATTCGCCTAGCTAAAGGAATCTCAAAAGTGCGTGCAAGACTATCTATCGCCCTTGGCTGAATGCAGGAAAGTACAACTTGCCGGCCTCGATACATCCCACTATCAGATGGCCTCCAGCCATTTCCTGAGATAGTTGTTTTTAGCTTTTTCCACAAAGAGGTGACGGATAGCCGGCCATTCAATGTCCGCACAGACTTCATTCCACCATCTACATTCGCATAGTTCTGTTGAATATCATGCAAAGTATCCAGAGGAACACCTATACCATCGAATTTTAGCGAAATCATCAGACCCCCAATCTTAATCGCGCTAATTTGATCGCCCTACCCAACTCACTCGCTTGATCTGGTGTTGCACTGAGAGAAATTGAATCTCCAGAAGGCAACGTCAAATGAATTGGATGCAATGCTGAACTAGAATTCGCACCGACCATCTCAGGAATATCAGGCATTGCCGAAGCAATTCTTGATACAAGCGAAGGCGCAGAACGAACTAGCCCACCCACGGCAAACTTTGGCAACGAACCATAGCGGTTGATGTATTCCAAAGCACTTCGCCCAAGAGACGATACACTAGAGGCTTTTACGACATATTCACCGTTTGATAGCCACGATAGAATCTTGTCATCGGTCGGTCCTCCCTCCCCTGAAATATAGCCACCAGTTGCATTTTTTTGTGCAGCAGGAGTAGACGAGGCACTTGATTGCTGAGCTGTAACAGGAATCGTTATCCCAGCACCGACTTTTTCTTTAAACTTCTGCATGATCGAGTCCAGATCAAGCATTGCTTTTTCTGTACTAAAACCGATTTGGATATTCTTCACCACCTCCAACTTGGTTTCGATCTCTTTAATCATCTCAGTCGCTTTTTCTACCTGGGTTTTAGCGTTATCCTCTTGCTTTGCACCAATTTGGTCTTCAAGTTTTGCGGCTTCTTTTGCGTACTCACCTAAAATATCTGATCCAATTTTCCCAGCCGAATTGGCATCTTGAATCATCTTGGCCAGCGCATCGAATTGCTGCTTAGCTTTCTCAATATCTTCAGTTGAACCGCTTTGGTTAGCCGCTACCGCCGCCGATCGCGTCTTAGTCATTTGCTCTTGAACATCAAGAACATTGAGTTCATCGGCACTTTTTCCACCACCAGTTAAATCAGCGGAAATGGACTTCCAACGATCTGCAGCCTGCTTTCTCGCATTCACTGCATCAGATAACTGCTGCGTCGCTTTATCAAGCTGCTTTTTCTCAGCAGCCAATGCCGCTTCAAGACCGGAAATCATCCCTTTACGAATAGCATTCACACCATCCGCATACTGCGATTCCATTTGGACTCGCTTAGTCTGGTAACTACCGAGATCCTGTAGCGCCTGAGCGTATCTGGCGCGCTCGGTATTCGCCGCTGCCCATGCCTGATCATCGCCTTTTGCAATCGCCTGCTGCATCGCATTCAGGTAAAGGTCATACTTTGCTTTCAGACCTTGCCGGTATTCCGTTAAGTCCGCGCTAGTCATTGAAGAAAACTGACTTTTATCTAGAATGGCTCCGCCATAACTATTGTTATCAAGCTCCTTATGCAGTCGAATAAAATCATCGGTTAGTTTATTAATCTGCTTTTGTAGCTCGATTGCACGATCTGCCGGCCCTTTTAATGCCACGCCAAGGCCAACCACCGCCCCAACAGTCACTACCAGCGGCCAACTAGCTAGCGATGCTCCGAATAAAACCGCAGATCTAACCGCCGAACCGATCATCACACCAGCGCCACCAGATGCCGATCCGATCGCTTCAACACCAATCACCGCCCTAGCCAAGCCAGTACCAAATTGCGCCAACTTGGCTACCCCAAAAGCAGTCGCCAAAGTTGCCACGGCTGGCACAGCATAAGATGAGGCCCCCGCTAGTGCTACAGCCCCTTTTGCAAAAGTTTCAACGACAGTGACCGCCCCACTAACCGCATCACTAATTTTCTGAGCCCATTCTTCTAATTCACCGGAATCCTTTAACTCTTTGAACTTCTGAATCAGCTCATTCAGGATGTCTTTTAACTCTTTCAGCAAGCCCGCCTTGCCGATTGCATCTAAAAACTCATTCCATAAATCAATCGCATTACTGACCAAGCCATTCCATGTCGCCATCTGGTCATTTGCCGCACCTGCGGAAGCCTTACCCATTTCAGCCAGCAGTTTCTTGATTACATCGCGACCAAGCTCACCGTTAGCACTTAAGGTCATCAATTCTTCAGAGGTTTTTCCTGTTGCCTTGCTAAGCAAATCCCAGACAGGAACACCTCGCTCGACAAGCTGCATGATTTCCTCACCCTGCAACTTACCTTTTGCCCATGCCTGACCAACCGCTAACGTAATACCATTTAGGGTTTCCATGCCACCGCCAAGCTTAGCGGACTGATCTGTAATGACCTGCATGGTGCCGTCCATCGGATCTAGCCCAAAGCTACGCAACCGATTAAATGCATCTGCAACCTCAGTCACCTGAAAAGGTGTTCTAGCTGCAAAATCCTTTACCCATGCGAAGGCTTGCTGACCAGCGGCAGCAGACCCCATCACTGCCTTCATGCGGATTTCTAATTGCTCGAACTGGGCGGCAACCTCTACGACCTTCTTAACCGCATTCAATGCAGGCATCAACGCAAAATATGCGGTCGTCACCCCTAGAATTGTTTTTTGCAGTTTAGTAAAGCCTAACGTGACCGCATTTACTGGCTCAGCACCACCATTTAATTCTTGATAAAGCGTCTTTAAACGATTACCACCCGCCTCTTGAGCCCTTGCCAGCTCTTTCCAATCGGTCGTATTCGCTCGAATTAATGACTGCGATTTAACTAGGTAATTGATTTCAGCCTGAATATCCGCTGTTGATCGAATACCTAAGGCACTTCTAGCATCAGTCAATCCAAGAGGTGCAAGCTTTAACCCCTCCATTTTTGACTTTACTTGCGTGATTGCATCGGAATAGCTCTTGGTATCGATCCCCGCCGCTTTTAACTCTCCACGCAGCGTTGTTAACGCTGTTTTTTTACGATCAAAGGCGGCCTTAGCCTTTTCCGCTTCTGCCGCTGCTTTATCAATAGCTGCATTCAAAAAAGGTATGTCACTACCCGTTTTAGCCGCAGCGTCATTTAAGGCTTGAAGCTGTTTTTTTGCTTCAAACCATACATTTGCAGCAGCCCTTGCATCAGTTTGCAACCGACCATACAATTGTAGTTTTTTTAATGATCCGGACAAACTCGCCATGGTTGAATCATAGCTAGACTCGACAACCTTTAACGCCTTGGTAAAATCAGAAGCATCACCTGTCAGTCTTACCGATACAGCCAATTCTTTACTCATAAAACACCATGCCTATCATTCTTCTTCCATTTATTTTTGCTACGATACTTTTTGCGGGGTCAGCGGTTTACTTTCTCTTTAGCTTGATTGGTATCCCACCATTTGCAACCAGCATCATCATTACCGCTTGCTTTTTAATGAGCTTCAAGAGAAAAACCAATCAACGCACACACTATTGAGAACGCTGCAAAAACTCTAACGCACTCAAAAAAACATCGAATGGATATGACCAAGCATTGATATGGCCTTGGCTGATTAGATAGAAGACTGAATGAGCTAATTGCCGCCCAAACTCGTTTCTCGATCCACCGCGACCATGTTCCGCACTCGATCTTTCAAAGCGAAAAAACGCGGGTTTAGCTTGGTTAATTGCTCCTCCAGCGCATCTAGATCCGTTTGTGTTAACGCTCCAAAATCAGGACTACCCTCGACCATATAAGCCAACTCTGATAGCGTAAATTTGTCGGAGATTAGTGAGCCAACTAAATCAAACTCGCCCTCATGTGAATCGGCGTTTTTAATCATTGCCTGAATTTCTTGTACGGTCATTTCCTTTAAAAGTAACTCACCAGCATTCGTATTTAGCGACTCAACTTTACGCATTTCCTACTCCTAAAAAGAAGAAAGGCCCGGATTAATCCGAGCCCTATCAAACAACTTGTCCAATCCTAAAGGATGGGTATGATGTCAACTGACTTTCGATAAAACGGCTCGCAACTCAACTTGACCCGATGCAAGACCTTAGCTGTGGCATATGGTTCTACATATGCTGATTTCATCCTGCCAGCTAAGGGAGAGTGCAATATGCTCAAAGCTCTATAAACCTCGTCATGAACTGGCTTTACTATTTCGATGATGGACAGCAAGCAATACAGGTTGTGCGCATCATTAGCAGAGATACTGACAGTTAGTTCGGCTGTCTCTTTTGGCAAATACTCACCAAACACCGCCTCACGACTCATCAAGCTAATCACTTCTGCGAAATCATCGGGCGGCACTTCTTTATAACTAACACCAAACTTGCTTTTTACAGATGACCACAAGCGAATCGCCAGCCGTGCCTGCTTGTCTTTTGGTGCAGCTAGGACCAATGTGCGGTGATGAGCCTTAACCACCTCTTGCTGCTCAATGGTTAATCCGTTCGGTAACGCTTTACGGGTTTCTGCCTTGCGGTAGTTCGGATTAACTGCCACACCTTCATTTACATACTGATCCAGAATATCCAAGACCCACTTGCGGAAAGCTTTTGCAACAGTGGTACGGGCAAACATAGACAGTAAGTGAGCACCGCGAAGAGAGAAAATTCGCACAGTTTTGTACTGTAACTCCTTGTTTTCATTACTGACGGTCAATTTGACCGTCTGGGTCATCTCGGGAGAAAACTCATCATAATTGCGGTCGTAAATGCGACGAATTGAACTATCATCCTTATAGCCAAGAGCATTGGCAATATCCACAGACTGCAACCACTGCTGACCATCACGCTGAACTACATCAAAAGTTGTGTTGCCAAAAGTTAGTGCTGTGGTATTATTCATCTCATAGTTTCCTTTAGTCGGATACTTTGCATTCAACGCCTCACCGGTTGCCGCCAGTGGGGCGTTTCTCATTTCAGGCCGCTTGTTGTTGCTTCGCTTCATTTTTCATTGCCTCCTTGATCAAATTTCGAACGATCCAGTTCATACTTCTTTCTTGTGCATCGGCTTGCTTTTCAAGCCACTCTTTCTCTGTTTCAACTAAACGCAGGGAAAATGGTGTTTCAGGCTTCTTCATTTTAATATCCTTTTTTAATGGATCACCGTGATCCATGAATGCACTATACACTCACAATGAACCACGTGCAACACCACGGTGGTTTATTTATACGTCTAGAATATACGTGTACTATAGCTACATGACTCGCGAAGACCCTCAATTTAAACTACGCGTCCCCCAGGGGTTGCGGGATGCCATTGAAAAATCGGCAAAGCTCAACAAGCGCTCAATGAACGCCGAGATAATCGCTCGCGTTGAACAGTCGTTTTCAACAAAACAAGCTACAGGACTTGACGGCGACATTCATGAACTAATGGCCGCGCTACTTGAGAAGCTCGGACCACAGTACAAATTATCAATCAGCCTTATCGACGAAAAAGACGACTGGAAAAAACTTTAACCGTGATATAAATCACCACCATCGGATGGCATATACGAGCTGTGCAAGGCACAATAAAATCACTGCGATACCTATCAAAAGACCGAATCTATCGGCTCCAGAACTAGACATACGACCTCCTAGTTTTACATCTAACTTTTTGATAAACTTAAACAAGTTTCTAACCTTTGCTTTGGAAGGGTTGGAAAACAAAAACCCCTGTGCTGTGTCAACAGTCAGGGGTTTTGCTTTTGGGGCTGACTGTGATGAAAATTTATTCATCACAGTCTCGCTATTCCTTCCGATGCAAAAAAGGGGGGTAAAAGCAGCGATTACCGAATCCCTTACATCACACCAACTGAGAGGCCTTAAAGAACTGGCTTAACCCAGGCTGCACAATAGTCGTGTCTTTCAACACCTCACCCTTGAGTTTTAGGGTCGCGAAATCGTCACCAATAAAATCAATTGAGTCGGTTGGCGACAACTTAATGCGGTAAACCTCTACCACAACAGGCGAACCACTGGCAGCTTCGTTCATACCGTCGAACAGCAACGAAATTTCCTTACCCGACGCCGCCAGCGCCTGAATAACCGCTTGTTTCGGATACGAGTACGACACGGTTAGCGAATCGCCACTTGCAATAGCACCACCGGTCAACGGCTTAATACCTGCGCCAGTTACCACATAATCCGTACCCGCCACATAAGCAGCACCGCCAGCGGATGGCGTCACCACCACAGTGGAGGCGCCAATATGAGCAAGCGGATGCAGACAATCCAAGCCCACCACAAGCACCACTTCCGACGCCACGTTTCCGGCCGCATAAATAGAGCTTTCACCAAAAATCGCCAGCGCAAGATTCTCTGCGCTCAGTTCACGCAAATCCATCTCTACCGTGACATCTTTAATCCGGGTCACGCTAGCAGCGTTACCGCCACCGGTAGAAGTTGAATCAGCAACCGTCTTTTTGTCCTCAGAAAAACTAAACTTCAGACTTGAGCAGTTGCCGAATTCGCGAAAGCCGCGAGCGCCCACAGTAGAAGCAAGGACTTTACCCTTACCGATATAATGCTTTTCCATCACATCTCCTAGAAAATAAAAAAGCCCGCTCAAAGGCGGGCTAAATACATTTATATAAAAAACAACAACCGAGATTCAACGAGTGACACAGCCGTTATCTCAACTTCTATTGAAAATACCCTTCAATATTCACCATCCCTGCGATGACTTGCGAAGCAGTGGCCGTTGCTACCGGCATCCGCAAAATAACATCCAGATAACGACCAGCAGCGCAGGGAACTGGGGTTACAAACGATTTGCTAATACGCTCCGCTTTTGCACCAACAGCAGCACCAACAGCAAATTGTTGTGCACCCAAACCAATCCTGCTTCCCGTTGTGGTTGCCAGCGATACAGCGGTAAGATTCGTCGCCAACCCCCATGTTAATAAAGTTGGTGTTGTCGCGACTGCCGCACCGGTGTTCCATGTTTCAATGTCTACTCCTGTGATCATCAAGTCGGCAGGGGTTGGAATTTGCATCCCGAAAAGTGCATAGTCGGTGACCGCCCCTGCTACTGCTGCAAATTGGAATCTCCCCCCAAGGGTCGCATAACCGGCAGCCGTATTACCCAGAACCGCTGATGCAGGTTCTGCAGAGTTTGACCATTGAGCCAGCTGAGCCCCTGAAAATGGGTTACTTGAAGCATCGCGGTTCTGACACGCCGCCACTTGTGCAGCGGTCATTCCGAGCATTGCATCAAGCCCTGCACAGTAGACATCGGAGACAACTAAGGTTGCTGCTGTGGCAGGTGCTGTGCCAGTGTTATAACTGCGCAACATTAATGGTAGTTTTGTAATGCCAACCAGTCGTGGACCTGTTTGAGGTACTTTAATTGCCTGCTTACTCAAGATGCGACCCGTGCTAGTGTCTTGTACCGTAAAGACTGCTTCGTCGTCATCCATGAACACATCCCAAGTGTAAAACTTGGTGTTATCTACCAATGTTCGAACATCTGCACCTGTAATTTGAGAACCGTTATAAATTACTACCGGTACAATGGCTCCGGTTGCTGCCGCCTGCCAAAGCACACCATTGGTGTTCGCGGTATTAGAAGCTCCTGCATCACCAAAACCAATTTCTTGCACTGCATTTGCAAAGTGATTAAGTCTTGCTCGAATCTTTGCGTGCAAAGGCTGACGCTGAGTCTTCTGAAAATACCGGTTTGAGCGAAGTAAGTAGCCTGTGTTGATGGTGGTAATGTTGCCAGAGTTAACAACCAGACCAGCGGCAGAGGACTGCGTTGCTGCCATTGTGGCGGCAATGATAGTCCACCGAATCGGGTTTATTGTGGCGCTCTCAAAAGATTCCGAGTACAGCGGAGAATGCAGCGATGAGGCAAGCGAACCAAATCGGTCTGCCCTAGCTGGCAAGGCCATTTCATCATTCAACCCCATCATGAGCATGCCTTGGCGCTCTTGCGTAGGCTGCTCATCCTCTCGATATAGCAACGGGTTACCATCTAGGTCATACAGCAACACCCGTGCTGAGCCGAAGGCATCCATCTTTAATTTGTTACCATCAATGTCTTGAATAATTGCCATGTCATTTTACCAAATAAGTAAATGTGTGAATGCCTGCGACTGGCCCTGGGACAGCGGTTGCAGTCACTGTCATGCCACCATTGAATGTGGTGTATGAATAAATAACACAGTCCATGTCCTCTTCTCCTTGCTGAGTGATCGCTGTGATCAAGACTGAGGAGCCAATAGAGAGTGCTGAATCATTAATCACCGTTGTCACGGTATCTAGCGCGCCACTACCAAAATCTACAGAACCCAAACTGGGGGGAGAACCTCCTCCAGAGAGTCCAGCCATTTCCAGTCGCACAGTTTTTATTTCCAGTGCGATTCGCGCCGAGAGCGCTTGAAAAGCGCCAACGAGGGACATTACAGAAGTCCTGCTTCAAAAGTTGCGACAAAGTCAGCATTGACATCTCCAACGTCCGCAACACTCACTGCACCAATATTGTCTCGAGCCTGCTGTTGTTGAGTGGCATTTAAGCCCTGCGCATCATCAAATCGAACCCGGTTTCCCACCGCTGTGAGTAAGCTACTAAGTGCACTTTGGTCATTAGCAAGCTGGCTTGCAATCTCGAGTAATGTATCAAGAGCTTCTGGTGCTCCATTGATAATTGCATTTTTGGCGGCGTTTATTTCACTAATAATCTTGTTTGCAGACCATGTATGAGATGTATCGCCAGCTGCTGCTGAGTCAAGGATTTGAGTCGCGGACCCAAACACGGTAAACAACTCATTAATTGCCGCCACCAATGAACTTTTGTCCGTGGTGGACAATGAACTCAATGGACCTACACTGACTTTCAGGGACTTGCATTCTGTTGCAATCCGGAGGGCTAGGTTATTAACTTGGGTTTGTAAACTCATATTGTCCTCACACTAGTGCATTCTCAAAAAGCAAGACGGGGTCAGGATCTGCTGGGGCGACCTGACCATCATATACGCCGGGGTCACCCTTATCCCCCTTAATCCCCGGATAACCTCTTACACCAGGAGGCCCTTGCTCAATCACCTCAACTACCACCACCTGATCAAAATCAATCACAACATTAATGTCACTCACTTGATCACCCCCAAACGGTTGAAGTAGTACCAGAGGGCAACCAGCAGGCACCCCATCAGCACCAAGCCCTTTTTAACAACACCCTTACCAATTTCGGCATAAATCTGAGAAGTCATCTCATCTACCGTTTTCTTTGCTGCCCGTTCTGCGATTTCATTCAGTTGCTTTTCCGTCAGCACGAGCTGATCTTCTTGCGCCATGGTTTTCCCCATAAAAAAAGCCGCTTCTCAGCGGCTCGATTAAGAAAACTTCGTTATATTTACTGCACCAATACCTTGCCAGTTAGGTACTTACGATCGACCCCACCAGGGTGAGACACCAGCAAGTCATAAAGTACAACCACCGGAAAAGTATCCACTACCGTAGCATCAACTGCCGCAGTAATTTCACCTGTGATCAAATCAACCTGAATATCACCCGCACCGCTTGTCAATGACATGAACGGCGGACCAGCAATGGAGCGGCGCAAATTCAATTGAATAGAACACCCCGTCAAGTCAACTGGCGCATTTGATTGACGTTGCTTTAGGCGGACCTTAAAAAGAAAATCCGCACCTCTATCGATGCGGATTGCCATTCTTGCAGCGGTCATGTTTGCAATTGGATCACTCACAACTTACCCCACTCCCCACGCACGTAGAATTCATACGCCTGATCAATCTGCATTAGCTCATAGTCTGGCAACGGCGTTTGGGTCACACCTGGATCAATCAACCGCACCCGACTAACCGTCCCTGCAATCGGGACACTATCCATTAATAGATCATGAATTTGCTTTGCTCTCGCGGATCGATCTTCAAAAGAGGTTGCCGCGCCTGCCAAGGTTACAAAACTAATCACCACTAGCGGATTGCCAACATCATGTGCTTCAGCGCCCTCAGGAAATGCATTCATTAAGGTTGGAATAACGGCAACGGTTTTAATCCCTTGACTTCCAACCGCCTCAGGATTAAGCGAAAAGTATTGCTCGACGGCTAAATCTGGCAGCACAGGAGACAACACATTAAAAACGGCTTTAATAACTTTTTCAGCTTTTGTCATCGTTATAACTTACCTAATACGGCAACAGATTCTTCAACCGCTCGATCATACATAGCGGTCAACGTGGCATTTTCTGACGCGGTAGCAGCTGGCACCATAAAAGGCCTTGGCTGAATATATTTGGTACCGAATTCAAGAAACCGGCCATACCAAGGTACAACATAAATAACTTTTTTACCTTTACGCCTACCAGCCAGCTTCTTACTCAAAATGCCGCGATTTTCGACCCTTGCCCGATCAATCTTTGGCCCCACCTTTACAAGCACATCACCATCAGCAGATTTTGGCACCCATGCAATAATAGATCGACTCAAGCGACCAGTTAAACGTGGTGCCATTTGCATGGCCTCACGCTTAATCACTCCGCCACCCGCCAAGCCAACACGCTTTAATGCCGCTTTTGACAGCGCCATTTCCGGCAAAGGTTTTAAGGTATCAAAAACCCGTGTAGATTCAGCCGAAACCTTGAGCATTATCGAACCCTCTCACACATCAGAATCAACTCGCGGCGGCGGCCATCAGGATCTTGAGCTGCGACGATGTTATAAATAACACCGTTATAAACAACACGGCAGCGCTCATCTATATCAGGCCGGTACCGCATCATGATTCGGCTAGTAATCTTTGCCACCTCAATGATTTTTTCAGCGACCTCTCGCCCTGATAAATCAACCAACTCCACCCACGCAGAAGCAAATGCAACCCATTGTACTATCGGCTCACCAATACTACTTTTGCCGGTTTGTTGTCGCTCAAAACTTACTCGGTTTCTTCGTCTTCCGGCTCGCATATCAGATCTTTACCATTTTGAAACGGGAAATCAAACGATCAGTAAAAGGCACCGATGACACATTACCAACGACAGACGCCTCTCGAAACTCTGAGAAACTACCAATCTGCAATTTCATCCATTGCTTGATACTTGGTGGAACATCAGAATCATACACCCCGAACCCCGCTGTATATCTAACCTGAATCTCTACACCATCAGGCCAACATGATCTAGGCTCAATACGCCCTTCATACCCAATCACAACAAACTCATAATCAGTAAAGTCATGCCAACCATTCTGATCACGATAACGAACAAACTCAGGAGGCTGAGGCCTAGCCCACTCAAGAAACAATGGAAAACCTTGCTTAGGCACCATAGAAAACTGATCGCCTTTGGTATTAATCAAAGGACCAGACAACTCGCTTTCTGCCATGTCACGCGCTGAAACAATCCATGCTTCAATCTCAGGCTCTTCGTCAGCACTGGATAATCTTAGATGATTCACAACATCGTCAACGGATAACGGCTCTAGCAGCGACGACTCTACGATGATCATTGCCATGGTTAACCCTCAAACGGCTTAGCCTTACCCTGCTTAATCAAGCTTGCCGCACGCTCAGGTTCAAAACCGGCAATCTCACCATCGGTGTAAATACCCCAGCTACCAACCACAATAACCGGAACACGCTTAGGTACAGCATCCAAATCAATCAAGTGAAGATCAGAATCAACCGGCGTAACACCACCAGCACCCACATCCAAAAGACCAGCAGACTCCTGCCCTACAGGCTCAGCGGCAACAACAGCCTCGGAGCCCTGACCAAGAGATTGATCAGCCCCTTCATTACCCACCACAGAAACATCATTAGCTCTCTTTGCCATCTCATAACCTCCAGACAATAAAAAAGCGGGGAATCACCCCGCTTTTTCAATCAATAATGATTAATGCCACTTCACACCAGTAATCACTGACACTGATTCAGCATGTCGCAAACCGAAATCATGCTTAGTCATTACACGGATCAAGGTTTGATTTTTCTGGAAAGCCGAAACCATATTGCCCTGGCTATCCTTGTATGCAGCATCTTTCGAGTAGTCGATGGTCATGCCCAAGTCTTCGCCGATGTACGCTTCGGCGAAATCAGCAAAATAAACCTCTGACTCATCACTGCTAGCACCTAGATTACTTGGCACTTGAGTGGTGCGACCCACTGGATAGCCTTTCAGCAAGCCAGCCTCTAGCTCTGGGTAAACCTTATTACCATTACCATCGCGCAGAGAATCCAAGAAACGGTAAGTGGTTGGGCTCATCACCCAGCCAGGACTTACCAGCGCCACATCAGAATTCTCAAGACGCAGAATAGCTTTATTCAAGTCTGCATCAATGTTGGCAAGGTTTACCACGGCATTTGCAACAAAGGTATTGGCAGGCAGCACCCAAGAACGCAAACCTTTTGGCAGGTTGGCCGTGCCGTTGTCACGAATAAACGCCTTGTCTTCACGCGCCGCGATTGCACTAGTCAAATCACCAATCACGATCTGATCAACGCTCTGATTTGTGCCCGCCACGCGCAGCAGATCATTACCAATAGGCACCAGTGCGTTCAATGTCTTGCTAGACAACTCCAGATCACCGAAATCAAGGCCAGTTGCAGCCGCCTCATCATCAGCGCCTACATAACCAACAACCGCACCGCCTTGCACGCGCGGAATAGTCATTTTGCCATTCACCAACGGCACGGTACGCGCACCAAGGCGACGCACAACCGCCTTTGGACGCAACACCTCAATCACTTCAGACGATAATGACTGAGGAATTAAAATACCACCTGCACCCGGCGTAGTGGTAGATAGCGCCATCGACACATCATCACCGTAGCCACGATCCGCAGCGATTTTTGCCGCCACATGACTATTACCTCCCGCCGCCGCCAATGCAACTGCCATACGTGCAACCTTAGCACCCGCCACCTCAGGCACTCGCGGAGTGGCTGGTACTGTAGAACGGCTTGCCTGCGCTTCTACCGGAGGCGCTGCCTGACCAATACCCATAGCAACACGGTCTACCGGCTGAGCCATCTTTGCATTCATTTCCTCAACCGCTTGCTCAGCCTGAATCAATTTGGTTAACTCACCAAATCGCGCATTTAGCGACTGAAATTCAGCCTGCTGTTCAACGGTCATTTCACCAGTCGCACTAGCAATTGCCTGTGCTTTTGCATGAACCTCTGCACGCTCGCGGAGATAATTATCTAACTTACTCATACTGCCCTCACAAAAAAGACAACCAATAAAAAACCCGGCACTAGGCCGGGCTAACAATCCCCACGAAGAGGAAAACAACTTTAAAAACTACATCGCCATTTTCATGGCCATTTCATCAGCTTGCATTTGCATCCGGGTACGACTCTTATCAGCCCGCTTTGCACGCATCGCAGCAACCTCATCAACTACTCCGTTAATCGCATCCTGCGGAGCCTCCAACTTATCAGCCAGCCCCTTATCAATAATGGCCTGACCGAAGTAAACCTGAGCTTCTGTAGCTACAACATCCTCTACTTTCATACCGCGATACAAGGCAACTGCTGCAGTAAAGTCTGCATAACTGCCTTGCACCATGTCATTCAGCCATTGCAGTGCTAACTCAGAAATTGGCTCTGCTGGAGACAGGTTATTTTTGTGCGCCCCCGCGTAAACAGTCGTAATCTTTACGCCCTGTTGATCAAGCGCTGCACTTAAGTCAGCGTGCTTAGCAATCACACCAATCGACCCTGCAATTGATGTTTGACTCACAATAATTCGACCGCATGCAGATGCAATCAGATACCCAGCAGAACAAGCCATGTAATTTACAATTGCGGTAGTTGGCTTGATGCTTCTAGCTTCGTAAATCATTTTTGCCAGCTCAAAGCACCCCGGCACAGAACCACCAGGGCTATCAATATCAAAAACGATATGCTCAACCGCCACATCATTTAAAGCAGCCTGAAATTGCTCAGCAATTCGGTCATAACTAGTCATGACTTCACACGGATTCAGCTGCCCCGCCCGGCTAACCAAAATCCCATGCACGGGAATAACCGCCACACCATTATTACCAGCATCAGAAGCCGCCGACCGCTGACCGAAACCACTGGCGGCCATATCTGCGGACTCACTACTTGCAGACGGAAACGCATTCACAATATTGATTTGTAGCTCTTTTTTAGCCCAGCTAATAACCGAATCCATCACGACCGGCATGACCATTTGCGGCATATTAAAAATCATGCCCGCGATTCTCGGATGCTTCATTTATCCACCTCGTACTGATTACTTAGAATTTTTTCAACCTCATCAACCGAGGCCTTTGTCGGTCCCGTATTACCCGTAGGCAACTTTGTCGCATCAACCATGTTCAGCGGTTGCAAATAGGTTTCACCACCTTTTACCGGCGACATATTTTCCAATCGGCGAATATCATTCACCGACAACCACCCCCACTGGCGACCAACGGCATAAGCCTCGTAACGAGTTTTCAAATCACCGCGAAGCAGACCAGCAACATTGCACTCAATGTACAAATCAGCATCCGAATCCAGTAGGAAATCACGCATCATTGCCTGCTCATGCCGTTTGACCCACGGCAGTAAGCAGTAAATAACAAACTGGATAGCTTGATGCTCAATATTGCTAAAGGTCGCCTTTTCCAGATCACCGATCATATGTGGCGGAACTTTGAAAATACGGGCAATCTCGGTCACACTCATCTTGCGTGACAAGATCAACTGAGCATCTTCATTAGTCATCGCCAGTGCCTTGAAGGTCATACCCTCTTGCAGCAATGCTGTCTTACCTACGTTATCCAAACCGCCTTGCCGCTTTGCCCAATCATCCAGAATGCCATCAATGACCGCACGACTAGCAATTGGTGCAACATCGCTTGGTCGCTCGATCACCCCGGATAAGGTCGTACCATTCTGAAACATCTTGCTTGCGTGCTTATCGACGGCTAGTGCCAAACCAAGTGCGTTTTTATGCAGGTCAATCGGCGACATCCCGATATATGAGTTTGCAGAAGACCACCGAACATGGTGAATCAAGCGCATTGGCAAGACCTCACCCGTCTCTATCAGCCGATAATACGGCATCAGATCAGTGCCTTTCAGCACCTGAACACGATCAGGATCAAGCACCGTAAGGCTTTCAGGATACCCATCCTGCCCCATTTGCTTGAATACATACGCATTTCCGCGCAAACCGAGCGACAACTGCTTTTGCTCGATATGCTCAAAGCTGGTCTGAAACGCATTTGGTCGTGCCAACAACCTAGCTACCGGATGATCAAGTACTAATTCACGGCCATCTTTGTCATTTCTACGATACAGCGCTACGGGCAATTGCCCGATCGACTCGGCCAGCAACGTCACGCAGGCCTGCACGGCAGTCAACCCCATCGCCGTATCCGCATTAACAAGCACACCAGCGTCACTTGCCCCACCAAAAACGCTTGATAACCAGCCACCACTAGATGCAGCTGGCTGGCTAAACATGCCTCTAAAAAACACAGCTACCCCCTAGCGACAGCATAAGACCACCACATCAGCGATCCACCTAAAAAAATCAGGCTCGCACCAGGAGAAAAACAAGCAATTCCACCAGTAACGAGCCCAACCCCCACCAACCCAATAAAAAAGGTCAGCACATCAACTTTTCGCAGTTTCAAATACCAACCCCCATTTCATACACAGACTGAGCAGGCGCAACCGACATTTCAGCACGATTAATCGCCATAATCGTAGCCACAACACCGTCAATACGCTCTCGCGACTTCTTTTTGTTTGGTCGATAGTTATCATTTGTGTCACGAAGCAACGTCACATTACCGGCGTTCCAGCGCAGCACCGGATGGCCGTTATGCTGAATCTTTTTCTCCAACACCAACCCCTCTAGCTTTTTAGTTGGCGTAGACAAATTCCCGAAGTTTTGAGGTAGCTTCACCATCATTAAGCCAGCCTCGGTGAGTTCCACCGATATCTTGGCCGCGTTCCACTCATCGTAGCCGACCTCAACAATGTCAAACTTAGCTGCATCGTCAATAACCTGATCACGAATCATGTCCTGATCAACCATTGCACCAGGTGTAGCGATCAAAAAGCCCTGATCACGCCAAGCAAGATAAGGCACCCTGTCTTTTCTTGCCCGTAGCTGAATGTTTTCTTCCGGCACGAAAAAACGCGGCAACACATACCAATTCGGGTCGCCGTCCTGCGGAGGAAAAATCATCACCCATGCAGTTAAGTCAGTTGTGCTCGCCAGATCAAGACCACCGTAACACCGCTTACCTTTGAGAAAATTTTCGTCAAACGACTGGCTTGCACCCGCGTCCCAATGGTCGAGAGACAACCAAGTTTCGTTTGACTGAGTCCAAAGATTCAGACGCTTGGTCAGGAAGTTAGCTAGCGCAGCGGGAATGGCTATAGCCTTGCGACATGCATTCCGCAAGTCATCGGCAAACACTGAAATCCCAAAATTCGGATTGGCTTTAGGCCACATCCGCTCGTCTCGCCAATCGTCCTCGGCATCAAGGGTATAAATTACCCCACCAAAAGAATCATCTACCTCATGCCCTTCAAGGATGCTGATCAAGTAATTTCGCTGTTCAAGACAAATTGATTCACCCTGATTGAAACCAGCAGTCGTGATGGCATACATCAGAGAACACTTACGAGCACCACGAGCAGTATCCAGAACGTCCCATAAATCCCGATTCGGGTGTGCATGGAGTTCATCGACAATCGCACCATGAACGTTCAGACCATCACTTGTCTGTGCATCCGCCCCCAGTGGCACATACTTGTTTGATGTCCCTTGGATGAATAGCTTGTTTTTCTGGTTACTGATCAGCGCCCGAAGCTGGGGCGACTGTCTAACCATCATTTCAGCTTCAGAATGGGTAATCTTTGCCTGCTCAAGCTTGGTAGCCGCTGTGTAAACCTCGGCCCCCGGCTCTTTATCCATCGCAAAAAGATAAAGACCTATACCCGCTAGCTTGGTAGATTTCCCATTCTTCCGGGCAACTTCCTCATACCACGTTCGAAAACGGCGTCCACCGTCAATGCGGTACCAGCCAAAACACACCGCAATCCAAAACTTTTGCCAACCCTCCAAGCGGATCGGCTCACCAGCAAACCCCGCACCCTTCGAATGCCGGCAAAACCCGAAAAACTTGATGACGTGATCGGCTAAATCAGGCCGCCACACCAACCCCTTTGACCCAGCTGCCAGCAAATCATCGTAGTGCCGCTTAACGGCCAATCGCGTATAACGACAAACAAGCACTTCACCGGCCATCACCGCAAAGCCATATTCATCCCATGGCTGCTTTACATATCCAGCAGGAACCAACCCGCTCAATCCGGCCGCATCCGAACAAAATCCAGAATTTCCGCCAAGTCTGGACTCACGATCTGCCCCTTTGCTATCACCTTGTTCTGTGCGCATGACATCACCGTCATTCCATTCTTTTTCAGCAACTCCCGAATTTGTCGGTCAATTTTTACTCGGTTGTAACTGGCAGAGACTTCATAAGTCCGCCTAGTCTCTTCTGAAGTAGCAAAACAACGCCCACCGTTATCAGACAACCAGACCTTGCAGGAAAAAGCATCCGAAAGCGCAGCGGCCAACAGACCAAGTGATACACTCGCAGTCGAATAATCTCCGGTCGAGTACGCCAGCGATGCAACAATATCCTTCCATGCCTTCTTCTCACCGCCACGCATCGTCCAAGGCGGCGACTCAGGCAACCGAACAAGCGGCCCAGTTTCTGGAATTTCGATCTTAAATGGATCACCAAACATATCGGCTTGCTCTGCCAACCGATTGATCGCACGAATTCGACCCGCTGAAATCACACTGAGCGCCGCTGGGTCTAAGTCTTTGATGACCTCACCGCGAGCTCGCCGCTCAGCGCTAGACTCATCCGACTCCAGCGAACCGCCATTTCTGTCACGCTCATAACGCAGACCCGCGTTCAATGGCGAATGCAGCTGATCCACATACTCGCGCCACTGGTCAATCTTATCCGCGACCCGCGCCAAGTGAATGACACTGGATGACCAATCAAACGAGGCATCCTGCAAACTGCTAATCAGGTATTTGAAAATATTTTTAGATCTGGCCGACTTTAAAAAGCTAGGCGGTTTAGGTAGCCCAGAAGTCGCGCCAGCAAACGATGTTTTCCGGCTCACCACGACCTCCAAAACAAACTGGAACGAAAAAAAACAAAAAAAAGAAGAATTGGTCTCTGAGGGGGCATTTATACCCCCCCCTATGAATTTTAGTCCCGCGTAAAAAGAGAGGGGAACGTTCGGTCTTGGGGCGAAAATCCTATAGGGATACCCTACCCCCTACCCACCGGTACGACCATTCGCAGCCTCTTTTGCCGTTTTCGACTTGTGGCAGCTATCGCAAATCGCTTGCAAGTTAGACAAGGCATCAGTACCACCCGAAGACTTAGGCAAGATGTGATCGACCGCAGTAGCTGGCATCGTGTAGCCAGCCGACTGGCAAACCTGACACAAACCACAGTCACGCTCCATGACTTGCCGCCGAAGCTTCGCCCATTGCCAACCATAGCCACGCGAAGCAGATGAACCACGACCACGATCCGCAAACCGATTCATATGCGGATGATCATCACATCTTGATTGACCCACCGCCACCAATGTTCGGCAACCAGGATAAGTACAGGGCTTACGTGGTGCAGCTGGCATTGCAATATCTCCAAGCCAAACTGCAAATGAAAAAGCCCACCAGTGTTTAGCTGGCGGGCTCTAGGAATTCTAGACGAAAAAAGGCCGGAGCAAGACTCCCACCTATCGAACACCCTGCATGTGCAGTTGTTGACGTCATTCAAATTGATGAGCTGAAAGATACCACCACTTATTTTTATTCGCAAGCAGTTTCAATTTATATCTTATCCGCCAATTGCTACAACCAAGCCAACCACTGAAGTTTGAATTTCCCATGCGCGATAGTTAGTTAGTAGTTAGTTAACGAATACGTCTACGACTACGTCTAGGTGAACGGCTGTAAACAGTTGTTTACAGGTGTTTACAGCGACATCAAAGATTTACAAAAACAAAACAAATTCAAACACTTACATTAATTGATGTGCCAGATTTTAATTTTTAGTAAAACACAGTTGAAAACAACTGTTTGCAGATGTTTTCACTTGATTGCATAAAAGAAAAAACAGCTCAGATACAGAAAAGACAGTCAGTTTTAAATCGCATGAATGGTATGTTTTTTTGGAGGTTTATTTTTAAACATCCACATTGGTGACCCACTAGTCATAAGATAACATCATCCCTTTTTGTAAACACCGGTAAAGCAATGGAAAAAATTACTTCCATCATGTTGGCCTTGGGCGCCACGCTGATGTTCATAGCAGCAAAGTACTTAACAGGTTTTAAATGAAGAAGTTGACGGCCTTTTTGGGACATTGAGCACTTAATTGACCGGCTAAGAGCCTAGAGTAACAGGGGATGTAAATTGAAGTATGTAATAACACTATCTTTAGCATTACTCACAATCGTCGCATCAGCCCATTCTGGCAGAACCAACAAGAATGGCTGTCATCACGACCGCAAGCACGGCGGCTACCACTGCCACAACAGTAAGTAGACAAGTACATCCAAAGAAGCTTAGCTATTCCATGGAAGTAAAAATAGAGAAGCTCATCTTATTACGCAGATGCAAATCAATGCAACGCGCAAAGGCCTATGTTAGAAGCAAAGAAAAGAAAGGGGGAATGATGGAAGAGTGGTTATATTTAAATTTACTGCAATATAAGAGGACATTACTTACCCTAGCTATTGGAGCATTGATAACTGCAATTGCTTGGTGCTATGCCACATATCAAGTACAAAATATCCATACAACAGGACTAATACCCCTGTTTGACGCAGTTTTTCAGGATAAAGCCCAAAGCAAGGTAAACAAATCCATCTGGGGGTTAATTGCATTTGTTCTAGCCTCAACTTGGAGAATGTATAAACGTGATCGCAAGCGAAACCCATTTGGGGTATAGACAAAATAAAACCCGCCAATGCGGGTTTAAACTTAAAAATTAAAGCAATTCATTTATAGACTTATTTTTTGGGTTTATCTATTTTTTTCATTTCACGATTTGCTGACTTTAATTGCTTCTTAACATCATGAATGTTTTCTTCAATCTGAAGATTCTCAGGTTTTGACCCCGAGTTCTTTATCATCATTGACCTAACTTCTTTACCCACATCACGTGCAGTACTTGTAAGACTAATAGATCCTTTGATATTTTGGCTTTTAATTCTCTCAGCTGTTTGAGTAACACGAAATAAATTACCAGCCAATTCTGTTAAGCCCATGAAATCATAAAGAACGGCTTTAGGGTCCTTTAAACCTTTGTGAGCCTTTAAATCCGCAAGGCTCATATTATACATACCTCTAAAGCCAGCATCTTTAAAAAGACCAAATTTACTATCTTCAAGCCCTGCATTTTTAGCCACTGCAGCCATGATTTTTTCGCCAGACTTTAAGTCCTCCCTGGTTTCAAGTCGAGCCAAACTACTTTGATCAAGAGCTTGTTGCACCAACGCATCCGCAACGGCAGCAAGAGCTGTTTTTGCTTTGGCAACTTGGGGCTTTTTTGAATCCGCATGCATTGCAACAAGAAAGCATGCAAACCTTGAGAGCTTATATGTATTTACCTGCTTGCCATTATAATCAAGGACTGTTGTTTCAAATGCCTCTGGAATTTGAATACCCAGTTGAACACATGAGGAAATAGCCTTATTGATTACCTGACTAAAGGATGCATATGACTCGTACCCAAGTGCCTCCATAAATTCATGAGCGATCCAGTATCTCATGCCATTTTGCTTGGACGCCGCCTCAAATGTATCTATATCAAAAAAATCAGACATGTATCACCTACTATCTTTTAATAGATGTATTTTAGCAAACTTCATGAATGACATTTAAATATTTATTGAAATATATTCAACACAAGAGAACAACGCGTTCAATCAAATCAGCCGGAACCTTAGCCATAATTTTCTTAACACCTCCAGCAACAAATGGCAGTACCTCCTTAGAATCCATACCCAGCTTGCGAGCACAGAACCTAGAACTATCCCCCTTAATGTACCACATACCCAATACTTTTCGCTCAGAGACTGTAAGTAGATCACTACGAATAACAGCCTGCACTTCGTCATACACTTTACTAGCTGCAGCATCTACATGACGTACATCTCTCCCAGGCACACGCATCATGCACGCCAATTGACTCTGTACTGACGAACCAGCTTGCACCCCACGATTCTGCCCCATTGCCCATACCTGCATTACTCGCTCATGACGTGGATCGATAAAGCATTTTTCTTTGTATCGCGCCTCATCGGCTTCTCTTTGCTTTTGCGCTAGGCCAGACAGCTGCTGCCGTAATAGCCGGTCAATTCCACTACTCATCATGCAACCCTTCTACCTAGAATACGATTAATACCACTCATTCGAGTGCCACCATAACTAACAACCTCATCCACAGCCGAAGAAGCATTTAGATCCACATTGGGATCATTTACCGCTGATTGATTGGCTTTGCGGATAGCCATCGCCTCTTCATACAAACCATCGGCAAATGCTCTCGCTTTTACTGGATCAGCAAACCGGCAATCTGCCATGCGCTGCAAACGCGCCCTCATCTCTTTTGCGCCACTACAATTTCTTAACAACCCATGCAGCACATCAGATTTTTCCGATTTACTTACCAAGTCATAAACATAGACTTCATGCATTTGGTGGTAACTCAGTCAAATACTTAAAGATGGAAACCACTAATAAGACTGGCCAGAGAAAGAAGCAAAAAGACAAATACAAGGGCTGCCAGCCACCTTTTGCGCGCTCAAAGAACACAATCAATAGTGCAATCAATATATAAAAGAGGATCGGCACCCAATCCATTACGCCACCTCTCCAACGTGCCCACGGGCTGAAGGCCAATCAAACGTTACACAACTTCCACCATCCTCTTTAATGCGGTCATAGACCCGATAGCCGATACATTCCTGAATACCTTTTCTATCCAAATTCGATAACAAAATAAAAGGCCGACGGTTTTCATAACGTTCATTCAGAACATCAAACAAGATATTGCGCTCAGTCTCAGAGCCGAACTGCACACCCACCTCATCCAAAATCAATAGATCGCAGCTGGCAAACATAGACACAACATCGGCACCTGAGGATTGCGAACCACGCTCCCAAGTTTGTTTAAAGAGTCTGGTCATACGAAGAACAGACGTATATAAAACTGTTCTATTTGCGCTCAATAGGGCCATGCCAATTGCAGCAGCCAAATGCGTTTTCCCCGTACCTACCGCACCGCTAAAAATGGCTGAACGGCCAGTAACATAGGCATCATCAAGAAATGTTTCTGCATAACGCTTAGCAAAATCAAATGCAATTTGCTGACCTTGGCAAGTCACTCGATAGTTTGCGAAAGATCGATCCTGAAAACGTGCAGGAATACCCGCCTGCCCCATCATCGCCGACCAACGTTGTTGACGAACTTCAGCACGCTCACGCAATTCAGCTTGTTCACGCAGTTCAGCAGCCTGAGCCGCGCAAGCAGGGCACTTAGTCCAAATGCTCATTCCATAGTTTTTACTTGTGTATTGGCCATGCAATTCGCAACTGGCTTCTCGCGTTGCTGGTTCACCACTCATTTGCAGCATCTGTTCTAATGACTTCATAAAACCCCCACGCCAACTTGACCATAATCACGACTATCAACAACACTCGCCCGCTTACGCCCACCGAAAGGCTTGTCTACCCGATCTGGCTGGCGACTTCCAGCCAACAGCGACTTCCGCCGAGATAAACTACCTAACAAAGCACGCTCCCACTCCGACTGGCGCCGCTTGTCTGGACGGTCAAGCCAATACATTCGAAACTCAGCTAACACCTCGTTAAATAATTCACTCCCAAGACGAGCAACACCGGCAGTTCGACAATGAATATCCATACCAGCCGTTGGCAACCACGCTGCTTGCATCGCAAATGCTTGGCTAGCAGGTGGAGGAACCCACATTGCATGCTCTTCCAACTCTTCGAGTAAACCCACCTGAACAGGCGCCTTCACTTCATCAGTCATTGACTCATCAACCGCACATTCAGTCGCCACATGCCCAGCAAAAGCGCTGAGATCAATCTCATCCGCTTCATCTGGCAATGGATACTTTGGGCTAGATCTTGCAGCCCATCTCGTATCTACCATCTGTAAATACGGCTTACCTTTGACGGCATATACAATCACCAAACCAGCTTCGACACACTCAGATAATCGAGAGGCAATATCCACCTCACTAACTTGATCCAACCGAAGCGGGTACAACTTAGCTCGCAAAACAGAAGTCCGTGCATCAGCCAAACCATGGTCATCAACAATACTCATCAAGCGACGATAAAAATTCTCGCCCGCCTCGGTTAGCTGATCCACTCGGTCGCTAGTTAATATCCCTTCACGTATTAGTCGCGTTGGCATATCACTTCCTAAATAAGTTATGAATAAATCGAATAGCATCACGACACTGCGATCTCACCGTTTCGATTCCTTCAGCTACATGCAAATCATTAAAATCCGTCAGCCTTGGCAATACATCACCTTCTTTAGCCGCCGCACGAGGCACAGAAAACTTAGGCATAAAGGTGTACGCCTTACCAATCTTTGACGCAGCAAAACGCGCTGACAACGCACCATCATGGTCAGTTAAATAATCATCATCAGCGCCAAAGAGCACTGGTACGTTCGGAAATACAGCTCTAATATCCCGCGCAACTGCCAACAAATTGGCCGCGTCCATCGCTACAACGACAGGCACAGACCAATCCATTGCCTCAGCCAAAGAGCAACCAGTTGCCCAACCTTCACAGACAGCGATCAGATCTGGCGTAGTCCCCTGCAACAAACTAGAACCAATCACCACGCAGCTACCCTGCTTTGCCATCCCTTTGTTATATAACTTCTCAAACCCAGCTTCAGGGCTGATTTTCTGTGAGCCAACCAAACGCAAACTGCCAAACCGACGAAGAGGAATAATCAACCAACCTTTTTGCGAGTCATCCGTAATCACTCTTACTGCAGCAGGCTTAATTTGCTTTTCAATCACATAAGGATGCTGGGATGCAGTCCCCGTTTCAGCTCTACGAAATTGATTCTCAGCACGAGAGGCCGCTGCCAACGCATCTCGTACTGCCCTCTCTCTTTCCGCCTTCTCGATCGCTTCACGCTCTTGGCGAAAGCGGTTCAAATCATCTTCAGAAAGCTTTTCTGAATCTGGCTCAATAGGCCACCATGCAGCTTTATATCCACCCCAACCATGAATAATTCGCTCACCAGTCGCACTGATAAATTCACGCAAGCGGTACCATGCTTTTTTCTTTGGCCCGAACGTCACTTTGCGACCGAAGCGAAGAGGCAAGGAAGGAGCTGGACACCCTCTCGCCTCAAATTGACTAGCAATTGCCAGTTCATTCATTTACTTTTTCCCTTCGCTCTTTTTCGATCGCCTCTTGAAGACGCTTGGTTGCCAGCAATAAATCTTTAATTGCATCCAAACAAGTTTTTGCCGATCCATCTTTTCCATGTAAACGCTTAGCCGTTCTACCCGCCCAGCGCATTCGCTGGCGGCGGTAGTAGTGGTCATCAGCCGCCATACTCGCTGCCAATTTCTCTAGCCACGTAAACGGCTAGCTGTGCCAACTCCATTAATTCACGCTGTAATGTCACCGCCTTTTCACGACCAAGACCGGTAGATTTATGCAACTGGATCATCCCTGGCACACAATCAGAGAACTCTTTTGTTAACCGCTCTAAAGTGCCACTAGCAGCAACCAAACATTGATCAGTAGAAACAGGAAGCGTAGTTCGATCGCAAAGCGCAGCCATTGCGTCTACAATTTGTGGGTTTTGGGTGTAAGCGGTGATAGCCGCCGCCTCTCCCAATGTCAGGACGTGGTGATCGCAATTTGGGTTAAGCTTCATCCCTAACACGCGCTCACCAGCACCAATTGCACGAGAAATTTGTGAGATCCCACCAGGAGAGGACTTACAAACCATTTGGCTAATCGCCTCTAACTGCAATCGACAATCTTTGATCATTGTTAACCCCACCTTTAAGCACACGTAACAAAATTTCGTACAACGTCTAAACTTCAACTATTCCCAATGAGGACACCGCAATGAACGATCAGGAATACGAATTACTAAAATCAACCGCCACCACAGCTAGCGCCAATATGGTGTTAATTGGTCTGTTGATTGACTCACTAAAAAAGACACATCCAGAAACAATCAATGAATTAAGCACACAGTTAACAAAGCTATTGGCCGACAACACAGACATGGCTCAAGAAACAAAAGCATTACTGGAAGGTGATTGGCTGCCTTCAATATCAGGGGAATGAAAACCCCCGAATAAAAACGGACGTTTACCGTCCTGAATCCATCGGCCATACTGAAATCACTCTCCCCAGAGCGATGTATGGCAACTATTGATTAAGAGGCTTTTCGCAAATATGCCCAGTCAACACCAGGACAGAGCTGCTCAACTTTCAATCGACCGTCCGATTCACGTTCCAGATCGACGGCCAACTTTGCGGAGCAACTCTTCCCGTAGACAACATTTCTAAGATGCGCGTAAGTAGTCCGGCACTTAACAGCCAGAGCTTTACGGTCATCTTCAGATAGGCTTAACCAAAGTTCTCTTAATTTCATAACCACACATTAACCGAGCGGTTATTTTTTATCAATAACCGCTTGGGGATTTATTCGCGTACGCAGGCATGATTGAATAACCAAATGGACATTTACAGCATCCGCAAGGAAAATCTTGCCCATCTTATCCAGACAAAATTTGATGGTCGGCAGGTACAACTTGCTGAAAAGATGGATATCAAACCGCCAATTATTAGCAGGTGGTTATCAAGCACAACTAAAGATGGAAGAAACATCACCGAGCATTCTGCAAGAGCTATTGAGTCAGCAGCAGGGCTACCTAACGGATGGCTTGATCAGAGGCAAACCGACAGCGACCAGCCAGAAATAACCTTTGGTGTAGCAGAAGAGTCAGCACCATACTTATCACCGGCACTCGAAACAAAAATAAAGCCGATTGGCATTCGTGTTGACTCCAGCTCAAGCAAATCCGGCTTCTATTACCTTCGCCAGTTCACTATTGGCGCATCAGCAGGCACAGGACAAGTCAACTACGATATAAAAGAAGAAGACCCATTTGAGATCAGTAAAGCAGAGCTGATAGCCCAAGGCATCAATCCAGAGACTACTTATGTGATTTATGTAGAGGGGCCTTCGATGACTCTACCTGGTCATCAGAACAGCATGCCTGATGGCTCTTTAATTGGCTTCGATAGGTCAAAGACCAAAATTATCAGTGGTAAATTCTATGTCGTCAGAATTGGTGATGAGTTGCTTGTGAAGCAGGTTTTCCAAGATCAGTTCACAATTCAACTACGCTCTTTGAATCCAGACTTCCACCCATTCGACCGGGTATTGAATAAGTCTGAGGGCTGGCAAGATGTTGAGATTCTTGGTCAAGTGAAATTGATGCGCCCCGCCCTGAAGTTCTTTTAGCACGCCCAAAGTATTTACAATGGCAACAGTTCGTCAACAAACAATCAGATAAATAGGCGATGACGATCCAGATTTTAGAAATTCAAAGACAAGCACAGCAAGGGATGTCAGGCCCACATGTTTGCAAAGGGGAAGATGGCCATATTTACTATGTGAAAGGTCTAAACTCTACTCGCCGGTCTCAAATCGCAGAATGGATATGTGCACATATCGGAACAGCATTTGGTCTGCCAATCCCCCCATTCAAAGTTGTAGAGATCAGCGAGTTGCTATGGGAAGAACTACCGCATGACAAAAAGGTTATTGGCTATGGACCAGCCTTCGGTTCTAGAGGCGCACCACTTCCAAGATGGTTTGGCACCAACGATATTTCAAAAGTAGGCCAGCAAACCAGAGTAGACATTCTCGTTTTTGATTGGTGGATTAAAAACGCTGATAGATCAGACCAAAATCCAAATCTTCTCTGGAGTGAAAGCAGTGATGAGCTCGTAGTGATTGACCACAACAGTGCATTTGATGAGGAATTTTCAGCCCCTGACTTTGTTGCCACACACGTTTTCCGAGACGAATGGCCTTTGCTACGTGGTGATTTAGTAACAATGGAACACTATCGAGAAAAATGCGCCGCCGCGCTAGATGTTCTAGATCAGGCATGTAATAATTTACCTCCCGAGTGGGCTTGGGACAATTTAGAACAAGACATTGCTTGCTCTTTTAGCATTGATGCTTGTAGAAACACCCTTGAACGGGCTATTGGTAACGAATTTTGGAGGATGGAATGATGAATTTTGCATGTCGCTATTCCATAATCCGGTTTATGCCCTATCCTGAAACAGGCGAATTTGCGAACATAGGCATTCTATTAGCCTGCCCTAAAACTGGATATATAGACTTCCAAATTGATGATAGGCGCTATGCACGGATTACTGACTTTTTCCATGAACTGGGGAAAGACAGCTATCTAAGTTCAGTCAAGAGATTTAAAGCGGAACTACAAAATTACACTCAGCAAGAGTATGAAAATCCAGATGTAGTCAGAAACCTATTTGACCACATTACGCTAGCCAAAGAAACCATTCTACAGTTCAGTGAGTCTCGTGTTTTACTAACCAATGACCCAAAAAAGGCTCTGCGGGAATTATACTCTTACTATGTTATGAGAAGCTTCATACAAAAAGAGCAACATACAGAACAGCTGGAGCGCAGAGTCTCTGCAATGATTAAGGCACTAGCGTTACCGAGACCTTTTAGAAGCGAATCGATTGGACCTGATGAGTTTAAGGTTAATTTCCCATTAGCTTTACATGATGAGGATGGTCATTTAGTTAAGCTGATTAAACCTATCTATCTAGGGCATCCAGAACCGAGCAAAATTTATGAGCACGGTGACAAATGGACAACCAAAGTTAGGCGCTTAAAAAGGTTTTCAGCACTACCTGATCAGGTGCTATTTGCAGCAGAAAAACCTGCAAACTCTGAAAAATGTATCACTGCATTCAACGAAATTC
Organism: Leeia speluncae; assembly: GCF_020564625.1. NCBI lineage: Bacteria > Pseudomonadati > Pseudomonadota > Betaproteobacteria > Neisseriales > Leeiaceae > Leeia > Leeia speluncae. The sequence goes on along the minus strand of NZ_JAJBZT010000006.1, from coordinate 116,291 downwards.
GTGATGAACTACTTGATTGCGGCATCACATTTTTGCTTGCCAATCAACAGGCCGAGATTCAGAATTTTGCTACCTCATAACAAAACCCGCTTCGGCGGGTTTTTCTTTAGCTAATCACAGATCAACTTAGCACTTCCCCATCCTCATATCGTTCTCGATATGAGCAATGCACTGCCGCTCGTCAAACAAACCACCTCTAATCTCGCTAAAACTAACGGCGCATCACTCAACGATCACCCACAACACCCTCACCAGCCCTCAGCGTCAAGTCACGTAACTAAACATCCATTCCGAAAGTCATTCCCCCATACCACATGCAATCAATTGTATTTTCCTCACGAATGCAACACATCACCAAAAAAAATAACCGTTCGAATATTGCAAAATATTAACCGTATGGTTATTATTAACTTAACCAAACGGTTCTGATCTTTAATAACTTAACCGATAAACAGCAGCAAAGGCACTTGCCAATAGCTGCCTACCCGACTCCACTAGCGGTAGAAGCAAAAGCTAGTGAATAGAACTTCGTGTCACTGACTGAGATGCGGGGAGCTTAGGCGGCGCGTCCTAACCTAAGCCCATTCAGAGATTAACCAGCTTTGACCAGTCACACACGATGCAGCGCCACGACTCTCAGCGTATAGGAAGAGAGTTCATCCTTCTGGCGGTTCATGTTTATGTGAGAAAACGACTTAGCGGTAAGTTGAATTTAGAAGAGCCGCCAGAAGAATGAAGCGAACGGTAATGACGTTTCATTGGGTGAAATCCTGCACCGCCGACCTGATAGGGTAAAGAACGAAAATCCCAAAATGCGGTAAATCAGGCACAAACCACTAAACAACCGGAGGCTATATGCCAGATGTCACTTTAGAAAACCACCAACAACGCGTAGTAGAAGAGAAAAACGAACTACAAGAAAAGCTATCAAAGCTAAACGAATTCCTTGCTAGCAAAGATGTTTTAGAACTTAGTTTGAAAAATAGACTTCTCATGACAGAACAAGCTGAGTGGATGAGTAGATACCTTGCTGTTTTAGAAAAACGCATTGCTCTTTTTTAAGTAACGCGCTACTGGCATACCAGTCACCACATTTATATAACCGGAAAACGCTAGCAGCAAAGCCGGTTATCTCTTGCCAGCCAGACGCCGGCGCGGCGGCGCAAAACAGCCCGTACCTATTGAGTTAGGAGCAAACCACTTGCCGCTGGGCAAGGACTGGCAACCCAGCCCCAATTCATTACTTGCAGCAATCAGCAGCAATATTTACCGCCTCTCTCCTCTGTCCAGCTTGTGGACAATTATCGCCCGGCCTAGTGCCAGGTATTTTTTCGGAGTTACATCATGGTCAAATTTCCAGATCTGAATAAAAGCCTTCCAGAACTTCAAGACGAAGCAGCTGCTGCAGGCGGTATCCTCCAACACAATCTAAAAACCGGCCAAGCCATTATTGCTGACTTTATTGTTTCTGGCTTTCGCCCTCTGCCTGTAGTGTTTAAATCATGAAGCAAAAGCTAATCACTCTGGCACTAGCTAGCGTCATGCTAATGATGTTTATCACCGCCCAGGCATTAGATACTTTTCATAGGGTTTAATCATGCTAATGAGAAAACCACCTCGGCAAAATCCTACAACCCAACAAGTTAAAGCAGCGTTTTCAATAATGGATCGCTTATTTGCCCAATTAAGAACTGGTGAGATAGACACGATTGGCGACATACCAGTCATAAAGAGAGTCGAAGGTATCTATTCTGATTTGCGGCCCCCTCTTCTTGGCTGGATAGATACATGGGAATTCATTCTTAAAGAAACCGGCGATAGCATTGATCTAAAGCCCCTATTTGAGATTTACCTATGCCTCCAAGACGACAAGCCAATGACTAGACAGATGGTAAATGAAGGCGAAAAGGTTCAGCGGCGACTTAGGCACATTTATAGCCAGCAAGATATACATCTATTCGCTCGCATCGCCCAGCAACGACAAACCGCCTACGCCATTAACAAACATTTTTACCTTGAGAGCGAATAGCAATGCTTAACCTTTTACCTTTATGGAAGTTCATCTTCCCGACCTTCAAACCATTAAAAAAACTTACAAAAGCCATGATTGATATTGAAACAGCAGGTAAAGCCCCTGGCTGTATCGTGCTAACAATGGCTGCTGTCCTCTTTGATCAAAACGGAAAAATTTCTGAAACATTAGAACTTGCGATCAGCTATGACGAATCTAGTAGCGTTGGCCTAACCTGCGATGCAAACACCCAAGCATGGTGGCATACCCAAGCGGCAGAAACATTTAGGCTTGTTTGGGAACCAGAACATGTAACAGCAGGCAAAGAGGCTTTTGAAAAGCTATTTGAATTCTGCCAGTCTGCAGACGAAGTATGGTCTAAAGGATCTGACTTTGACTTTCCTATTATCAAAGCAGCGGCCCAAGCATTTGGGTCTGACACGAGTCTCATGTGGGACTACTGGAAGCAACGCGACCTTCGCACGATGATCAAGCTACTACCGCATGTAACACATACAAAAACAAACATTGCACATACAGCTTTAGGCGATGCCATCGACCAGACAAAACACCTTCAGAAGCTACTAGCAGAACTGAAGAAATTGACGCCTAGCAATCTTTTACACTCACTCTTCAGATAATATTAAAATCTAAAAATCTGTCCAGCTATTACCGGCCTATGAAAAAGATTACTCACATCCTGCCCAAAGATTTTGACACAGCAGCCCTAAGAAAGAGTCTTGGACTACGCCAAGACGAGTTTTGGGGGCCTGTAGGAATAGAACAGTCTCAAGGATCTAGATATGAGAGTAATCGTCGCTTACCTGATCCACTTAGGCTACTTTTACCAATTGTCTATGAATTAGAAACTCAACAGTTAGAGGATTTTAGACCAAAAACCTTACGAAAGAGATAAATCAGAACATTTACGACTGTGTATGCGCATATAGCTATACAACAATGTAACCACAAGCATTTTACATATAAAAAAAACCGCTCTGCCCCAATTTTTTTTATTTCATTGATCCCTAGCGGAAAACTAACACTCTTGGGTTGGCTAGAAAAGAAAAGGAACTAAAAAATTACAGCAATTTCAGTTTAGTGCACTTGCTCCTTATTGAAATAACATGCTATAAAAGATCAATAAGTTATATTTCTGTAATCTGGAGGCAAATGATGTCTGCTAGAAATACACACACTAACGATACAAGAGCACGACAAGCAAACGACCAATATGCTAGTGCGATTGCGAATGTCAGAGTCTCACATCATTTGTCTGATGAAATACAATATCTTGGTATAGCCATTTATTCAATTGATACAAATGAATACATAGCCACTTATCATGATGATAGCTACAAAATCCGCGTAGGATTCAGCCAGTCTCCCACAAATGCAATGATATTTGACTCTCCAGAAGAGGCTATGTTGATCGCAAAAAATATAACTTATGAGACGACACTAGCTTTCATTTTTGACACACAAAAAAAGATAATTGCTATCATTCAATATCTTTAGCAAGAATTAAATGCTTTACATAAATCACCGAATCAGCCAAAAGGTGGCTAAACGGCAATTTAATAAAACGTATTCAGATTGCCTCTAATCTATAACCATAGTTATAAACAGACTTAAGTCTTAAATTATGGGCCGAGCCAATATGCAACTTTTGCCGAAGTCGAGAAATATGCGCATCAATAGTTCGACTGTCCTCAGAACTTTCAACGCCCCATATTCGTTTACCGATATAATCTCGTGAAATAGATTTTCCTACATTCCGAAAGAAAATCAATGCAAGGTCAAATTCTTTTTTGGTAAGTGGCACTATTTTTTCATTGATTTTTGCAAAGCTACTCTTTGCACTGAACTGGTAGTCACCAAAGACAAAGTCTTTTTCTTGAAATTGGTAATGATGCGAGCGTCTATGTAACACCTTAATTCGCATTAACAACTCGCCACGGTGAAAAGGAGCCTTTACGACATCATCAGCTCCTGCTTCTAAAAATTTAACTGCAATTTCTGGATCGACCAATGGAGTAATAACTATTACCGGAGAAAAATTCATAGACTGCTGACGCATGCTGCGCAGCAGATCAAGACTCGGGTGTTGATTTGAACAAACTGCAAGTAAGATAATCTCAAATGAATTTGCAAACAACAAACTACGGCTGCAGTCAGCCTGCCCCCGAAATACCTCAATCAGTTCAACATGATCAGCAAGAAGTGCTTTTAGGTCATTAAGACATTGATCACCAAATTGAAGAATAGCGATTCTCATTTTTTACATAACCTTTGCTCTATACATAAAAAAGCAAGGCATAGTAAGTGAATAATTGCATAGATACCCTGATTCATTGCCTCATTAGCAAGATAGCATGGTAATACCATTTAACAACAGAGCGCCTATATAGATTGTTACACTCTTTAACATTTTTAAATCCAAAGAGTTTACTTCAAGCCACCAGCAACTAAGTTGCAGCCCCGATCATTACTACGATAGAACAAGAAATACCCCCGCCAAGGAAAGAAAATAAATTTTAAGAGAGATACTAAAATTGAGAACAAAATATCAGCAGCAAAAACTTAAATGTCTTCAATCATTTAATGAGCAAAATCTAGATAAATTAAGATTGTTCAGCAAAGGTTGATTAAAATCTAAAAAAAATATGTTGCAATGCAATAAATACGCTTGCTTTATCGTGTTTATAAGTGGAGAATTCACCTAGCATCATCAATAAAGCAATTGATGTTGTTTGTGTCTCCTCTTTTCTCCTTTGGGAGTTTGCAAAGCAGCCGTCTGGCTGCTTTTTTTTACCCAATAATCTCCACCTGCATTCAAACAAATTTAGTCATTACTCATCACTGATAAAATTCCGCGCTGATCAATCGCCCCTTTTTGAAGTGATGACTCAACGAATAGATCAATTAGACGCTCAAGCCAAGAGGGGTTTGAAGCGAATACAATTAAAACTCAGCCAAGTTTAAACAAGTCCAAATAGGGTATATCCAATGAATTACTACAGACAATCTAGATAGCCCTTGGACAAACAGCAACCTGTTTGCAGAAAACAAAAGCGAGGATGAGTTCTGAGTGCAAAGACGAGATCAGAACACATTTCCCCAATACCAAAGCCCCGACCAGATCGGGGCTTTTTCATGGATATTTGACATGCAATCCACTGCAATTGACCTTTTTGCAGGCTTAGGAGGTTGGTCTACCGGTGCAAGAATGGCGGGCATAAATGTACTTTGGGCGGCAAATCACTGGCCAGAGGCGGTTAAATGGCATGCAGAAAACCACCCTACCACAGCACACATTTGCCAAGACCTACACCAAGCTGATTGGACAGACGTTCCAAAGCATGACCTGCTACTAGCCTCACCATGCTGCCAAGGCCACTCAAAGGCCAGAGGAAAAACATCAGGAAACCCGCAACACGATGCAAGTAGATCCACCGCTTGGTCGGTTATCTCTGCAATTGAATTTCACCGACCACCGTTTGCTATCGTAGAAAACGTGGCTGAGTTTCTAGGTTGGGCACTTTACCCAGCATGGCTTTCAGCAATGAACGCCTTAGGCTACCAGGTGGCAGAACATGTAATTGATTGCGCAGACCTTGGTGTACCTCAAAACAGGATTCGCTTATTTCTTGTTTGTACAAAAAGCAAATCTCCTCTGCATTTGCGCCTTGAGAAACTAGAGCATGTCTCAGCCACCTCGTTTATTGATCTGACAGCGGGAAACTGGTCGCCAGTCGAGAAGCCCGGCAGAGCCGCAGCAACACTAGCCCGAATCACGTCAGGAAGAGCCGCTTACGGCGAGCAATTTGTTTTTAGCTACTACGGCAATACGAAGTCAGGGCGGTCACTGCTGCGTCCTATTGGCACTATAACGACCCGCGATCGATGGGCAATTGTAAATGGCGACAAGATGCGCATGCTAACAGCAGCCGAAACGCTTGCAGCCATGTCATTCCCTCCCGAAACAAAAACACCAAACAACCACCGCTTAACCGTACACATGGCGGGCAATGCAGTCCCGCCAGTAGCGGCCGCTCGAATTATCGAGGCAGCCTTAAAGGCGGCGTAACCAGACAATAGAAAGGCAGCAGCATGAGCACAACAAAACGAAAACTAACAGGAAATAACCATGAATCAACTTGAACATCTGGATGAAATCGCCCGCGAAGCGTGGCACGGCAAATATGATCGCATCGGCGTTTTGTCTAGCGGAGAACGCCGTTATGTCGCGCTGGCATCGGGCCGCATGCGTGAGATTTGCCCTGAAGACTCCATCGCCTACGCCGTGGACACGCTGGAACCGGAGTGGCTGGAACACATGACTGCGATTTGGCGCAACGCCTCACAACCGAAAGACAGCCACGTACCTGCAAAAAGGTAAAAGATAAGCTAGTAAAGGAGCAAACAAAATGAACTTTAAAACAATGATCGACCGCAAGACCCTGTTAACAATCGTTCCTTACTCAGATAGATCTATCTATAACATGGAAAAAGAAGGAAGATTCCCAAGACGAATTGCTCTAGGTGCCCGCAAAGTAGTTTGGGACTTGCAAGAGGTCGAAGCTTGGATTGAGTCACGCAAGCAATCTGGTGACAAAATCCAATCCCCAGGTACTAAGCCTTTTGTTAAGGCCGCTTAGCCCATCCATCAATCATGTTTGCCCAGTCTTGCAGCATCTCTCTCCGCTGCTCTGCATACTCCGCCCTATTGTAAACAGCCCTGACGCCTTTCTGCTCGTGGGCTAGACACTTCTCAATCCAATCACTGTTATACCCAGCCTCATGGAGCAATGTGCTTGCCGTGCGCCTTAGATCGTGCGGACCAAACTTGCCCAGGGGCTGGCCGTCCTTCTGTGCCTGTTCGTGCACAAGCGTAAGCACCCTATTTAATGTCGCACTGCTCATTGGTTTATCGCTATCGTATCTGGATGGCAGCACATAATCAGAGCCTCCAGAAAACGTCTTTAGTGCAACCAGTATCTCTATTGCTTGATCAGACAGGTAGACGATGTGCGCCCTTTTGGCTTTCATCCTTGCCTTTGGAATTGACCAAGTGGCATCGGTAAAGCTAATTTCTTCCCACTTCGCATTGGTTAACTCTGACTTGCGCACCATGGTCAACAACAGAAATTTTGCCGCCGATCGGATGATTGGCGTGGTGCCGACCTTTTCGAGATACTTGTACATCAGCCCGATTTCTTCGGGTGACAGCGCCCTTTCCTTGGGCTCAAATCTGGCGATCGTACTTGGCCTTACATCTTCCGCTGGATTTCTAACCTTCTCCCCACGCTCAATCGCCCACCGGAAAACATTGAGAATTACCTCACGCGCATGCACGGCAGAAGCTGGAGCACCACGCTCGACAATCGCAGTGGTAACCGATCGCACATCATCGGCAGTGATTTCGGCCATCTTCCATGCGCCAAATTTTGGTTTTAGCTCACGATTATAGATTGATCGGCGCATGTCTCTGGTAGATTCTGCCATCTCATAGCCTTTCAGCCACTTCTCAGCCCACCCACCAAAGGTATCAGCCTCTCTGACCTTATTCTTTTCTCTAGCCTTGGCCTTGGCTGGGGATTTCCCTTCCGCCAATAATCGCTTTGCCTCTCCCAGCATTTCCCGAGCCTCAGCCAAAGTGATGCCTCCGATACCATAGCAACCAAAAGTAATCGTCTCTTGGCGTCCGTGAATCGAGTAGTTATATCTGAAAGATATAGATCCAGCCTTGGTTACAGCAACATACAACCCGTCCCTATCTTGAACTTTATAGATCTTGTCTTTTGGCTTTAGGCTTTTTAACTTGGTATCGGTAAGCATGGCAATCACTCAAAACAATGTTTTGATACCATGATTTTTTAGTGTGTTTTTTGACGTATAAAACCTTTTATAATCAATAGGCTACATCAAAACGATACCATGTTCAGAGCAGAAAGCACTTCATGGCATTACCAAATGTATTCATGGCATCTATATGATAATTCCATGAATAGTACCAAGAAAAAACGATGCTTAACAGTGCCAGAGCTTGCCAGAAAATGCGAGGATAAAAATGAGAGAAGCCCGCTAGAATGCGGGCTTCAGGGGTGTTGCTTGCTTAGTGGTTCATGTCTTTGCTAGACAGAAAACTATTCCCACTCAATCGTTGCTGGTGGTTTACCAGACACATCATAAACCACGCGGTTGATACCACGTACTTCGTTGATGATACGGTTAGACACACGGCCTAGTAGTTCGTATGGTAGTTCTGCCCAATGCGCGGTCATGAAGTCGCTCGTTACGACTGCACGAAGTGCTACTACGTAATCGTAAGTACGGCCATCGCCCATCACACCCACTGATTTCACAGGCAGGAATACAGCAAACGCTTGGCTAGTTTTATCGTACCAACCAAAGTTACGCAGTTCTTCGATGAAGATGGCATCTGCACGTTGTAGTAGACCAACGAATTCAGATTTCACTTCACCCAAGATACGCACACCTAGGCCAGGGCCTGGGAACGGGTGGCGATAAACCATGTGCGGAGGCAAGCCTAATGCCACACCTAGTTCACGTACTTCGTCTTTAAACAACTCACGTAGCGGCTCTAGCAGTTGTAGCTTTAGTGTATCTGGCAAGCCGCCCACGTTGTGGTGGCTCTTAATGGTGTGGGCTTTTTTGGTTTTGCTACCAGCCGATTCAATCACGTCTGGGTAGATTGTCCCTTGTGCCAACCATTTTGCGCTTGGCAATTTGGCCGATTCTTGCTGGAATACTTCCACAAACTCACGACCAATGATTTTACGCTTTTGTTCTGGATCAGACACACCTTCTAGATGCTTCATGAAGTCTTCTGCGGCATTCACGTGAATTACTTTCACGCCTAGGTTGCCAGCAAACATTTCCATTACTTGTTCTGCTTCTTTGTAACGCAACAAACCGTGGTCTACAAACACACAAGTGAGTTGATCGCCAATGGCGCGGTGAATCAGCGCAGCAGCAACAGAAGAGTCCACGCCACCAGACAAGCCTAGAATCACTTCATCAGAACCCACTTGCTCACGAATACGAGCAACCGCAGTTTCAATGTAATCTTTCATTACCCATGATGGTGCAGCACCAGCAATTTCTAGTACAAAACGATTAATCATCGCTGTACCTTGTTTGGTATGCGTTACCTCTGGGTGGAACTGTACTGCATAGAATTTACGGTCTTCGTCAGCAATCGCAGCGATTGGGCAAGAATCGTTACTTGCAATCACTTTAAAGCCTTCAGGCACCGCTGTTACTTTATCGCCATGGCTCATCCAAACATCTAACAAACCATGACCTTGGTCATTGGTTTTGTCTTGAATGTCACGGAATAAAGCAGAGTGGCCACGTGCACGGATTTCTGCGTAGCCGAATTCACGAACATTACCGCTTTCTACTTTACCGCCCAGTGATTGCGCCATCCATTGCATACCGTAGCAAATACCTAATACTGGTACGCCTAGTTCAAATAGCGCTGGATCTGCTTGGTAATCACTCTCGTAAACTGAGTTAGGGCCACCAGATAAGATGATTGCTTTTGGTGCAAAATCACGAATGAAGTCAATGGTGACATCAAATGGGTGAATTTCACTGTAAACGTGAGCTTCACGAACACGGCGAGCAATCAGTTGGGTAACTTGAGAGCCGAAATCAAGGATAAGGATTTTGTCCATAACGGGTGATCCAATCATACTGAGCAATGTCGCTCGGGTTTTTCAAGAACAGCGATTAGCAAATAACGACAATTTACCAATCATTTACTTTTTGATTATGACAAGCATTTTGGCTTGCCATAATGACAGTGCCGGGATAGCCCGGCACTGTGTTCACCATGCATTAATCACGGTTTCTTGCATTCTTCATGACGCGATCAATTTCTCTTTTCGCATCTTTCTCTTTTTCTGTATCACGCTTGTCGTGTTGTTTTTTACCACGTCCAAGGCCAATTTCTAGCTTGATACGGCCACGTACATAGTGCATATCTAACGCCATGAGCGTATAGCCTGCACGCTCTACTTTGCCGATTAGCTTTTCCATTTCACGCATATTCAGTAATAACTTACGATCACGCGTGGAGTTTGGAACAATGTGGGTACTAGCGGTTTTTAGTGGCGTAATGTGCGCGCCCACTAAGTAAAATGCGCCACGAAGCCATTTTACATATGACTCTTTTAGCTGCACTTTTCCTTCACGAATCGCTTTTACTTCCCACCCTTCTAGGACGAGACCCGCTTCGTATTTCTCTTCAATGAAGTAGTCGTGAAATGCTTTTTTATTAGATGCAATGCTCATTTAGCACTTTTTCTTGGCGTAACAGTGTAAAAAAACCACTGAAATAAAAAGATAATTTTAACAGATTTCTGTTTTTCTCGCATCAACCTTAGTGGTTAACACGCATACATCAAAAAAATGTTGCAGTGCACTTTTTTGATGTTTAGTTGTCTAACTAATCAAAGCACGCCCACCCAATTGGCTTATCTGTTAGGAAACACGCCAATTTAGCCATTTTCTTTCGTCAACTAAGTATCGCAAGTTTTGCAACAGACTATTTTAGTTAGCCAACTTAGGTTTAGCAGGCTGATATTTTGATAAATTTTTCAAATACTTAGCATCAAACTCTATGATGATGTTGCACTGCACATTTCGTATTTTTTTGTGTAATAATGAATTCACTATCTAAACAGACACACGTGCAAATGATCTGTTTGCCATGTGTTTTAGGTAGCGCAAACGCAACCCGCTCGCGCCCCTAATAGGACGCCGGATGAGACCTCCGGCCCCCTGTGAAGATTTGCAGTGCTGTGAACCAAACGGTGCTTTATATAGATTGTATTTCTGAAACCTAGTTTCGCATTTTGTTTAGTTAGTGATTGTTTGTAATTGCAGTGCAATCAATCCATGAAAAGCTAACAACTGTTTTGAAGTACAAAGTAATGAAGCAACCGACATTGTAAAAAGCAAATGCTGCAGTCGGCATCGATGCTGGCTAGCTACCGTTTCTAGACAATCTCTATAAACGTGTACGAGACAGCAACGTGCCGTAGCGATACAAGACCCCCTCTCACCCGTCTTGTATTGGTTAACGACTGACATAGCAACCAAAAAAGGGGTTTCAGATGACTACACGTGAACAACAAATCGCCGCGCTAGAAAAAGACTGGGCAGAAAATCCACGCTGGAAAGGGATCAAACGCGGTTATTCCGCTGCTGATGTCGTTCGTCTACGTGGTTCTTTGCAAGTTGAATATACATTGGCTCGCCATGGTGCAGAAAAGCTATGGAACTTAGTCAATAACGAACCATATATTAACTGTCTAGGCGCGTTGACCGGTGGTCAAGCAATGCAACAGGTTAAAGCAGGTATCAAAGCGATTTACTTATCTGGCTGGCAAGTAGCTGCAGATAATAACGAATACGCGGCGATGTACCCAGATCAATCTCTATATCCAGTGGATTCTGTACCTAAAGTGGTTGAGCGTATTAATAATGCGTTTACCCGTGCAGACGAAATTCAATGGTCTAAAGGCCTAAATCCTGGCGATAAAGGTTATATCGATTACCACGCTCCAATCGTGGCAGATGCAGAAGCTGGTTTCGGTGGCGTACTAAACGCATTTGAATTAATGAAAGCGATGATTCGCTCTGGTGCGGCTGGTGTGCACTGGGAAGATCAGTTGGCTTCAGTGAAAAAATGTGGCCACATGGGCGGTAAAGTATTGGTGCCAACACAAGAAGCGGTACAAAAACTGATTGCAGCGCGTATGGCTGCAGACGTTTACGGTGTACCAACCCTAGTGATTGCACGTACGGATGCAGAAGCAGCTGACTTGCTAACTTCTGACTACGATGAAAACGACAAACCATTCTTGACTGGTGAGCGGACAGCAGAAGGCTTCTACAAAACCAAAAAAGGTTTGGAACAAGCGATTTCTCGTGCTGTAGCCTATGCTGACTACGCCGACTTGGTATGGTGTGAAACTGGTACGCCAGATCTAGAATTTGCGCGCAAATTTGCAGAAGCTGTTCATGCAAAACATCCAGGCAAAATGTTGGCTTACAACTGCTCTCCATCATTTAACTGGAAGAAAAACTTGGATGACGCAACGATTGCGAAATTCCAACGTGAATTGGGCGCAATGGGCTACAAATATCAGTTCATTACTTTGGCTGGTATTCACAACATGTGGTACAACATGTTCGATTTGGCTCAAGACTACGTTGCACGTGGCATGTCTGCTTACGTGGAAAAAGTACAAGAGCCAGAATTCGCCGCCCGCGACCGTGGTTACACCTTCGTATCACACCAACAAGAAGTGGGTACTGGTTACTTCGATGATGTAACAACCGTTATCCAAGGTGGTGTTTCTTCTGTTACTGCACTAACCGGTTCTACCGAAGAAGAGCAGTTCCACTAAAAACACAGCTACCTCATACATGCCTCACCGCTAGTTTTGTGCGGTGAAGCAGCGTAGAATATCAATTCCCCCGGCGCATGTAATGTGCTGGGGGTTTTGTTTTTATACCTTATGTATTAACTCTCCCCCATTGATAAGCTGATTTAGCATGAGCCATAAGCATTCGATAGAAGCGGATTTACTAATGATCTTAGTGACATTAATTGCCGCAGCGGGATGGATTTTTTCTTTAAAAACCATGGAAGTGATGCCCCCATTATTGTTTTTAGGGGTTCGGTTTTTAATTGCAGGGATAGTAGTTGGCAGTTTTGGTTGGAAACAATTTGCCACGCTCAGCAAAACACAGCTGAAATTTAGCTTTCTGATTGGCGGGATTATGTCTCTCGCCATGATGTGCTGGATGGTCGGTCTTTACCATGCCACACATGTTGGTGTTGGTGCCTTTATTACTAGCCTAGGCATGGTGATTGCCCCCATCCTAGGCATGATGATGTTTAAAACCAAGCTATCTACCCTAAACTGGGTGGCGGCTGCAATTGCAGCCGTTGGCCTTGGTTGCCTATCGCTTTCTCGAGGCATTAGCCTTTCATTTTCGGATACGCTCTTTTTAGCAAGTGCGTTTGGCTTTGCGATTCAGTTTAATCTGAACTCCCATTACGCCAAAGGGATGCCGGTAACTTGCTTAACAGGCATTCAGTTAGCACTGACGGGTTTGGTTTCTTTAATTTGTGGCTCATTCACAGAAACATACCCTGCCCATTTTGGTCACGAAACCTTACTTTGGTTGTTGGCGAGTATTTTAGTGGCAACTAGTCTGCGCTTTTTCTTGCAGATTAAAGCGCAAGGCATGACGCCAGTAAAACATGCAGCGCTGATTATGACTTTAGAACCGGTATGGACTAGCTTGCTGGCCGCCTGGTGGTTGCACGACAAAATGAACGGCACACAGGTATTTGGCTGTGTGTTGATTTTTGTCGCCTTACTCGTTGGCAGATTGGGTAGATAATTAAACTAAACCAGCAAGTGTTTTCGTATTAGTACTTGCAGACACCTATTGAAGGCAGGACAATATTTGCCTTCATCTCCCCCTATTTTGAGGATTTCCTATGTCCTTAGCGTTAGCAGATATTCGTAAAGATTACTCCAGACAAGAATTGTCACCAGAAGATTGCGCCAGCGATCCTATCTCTCAATTCGAAAAGTGGCTGCAAGAAGCCATGAGTGCAGAAGTACCTGAACCAACCGCGATGAATGTCGCGACGGTTGGTGCAGATGGCCGCCCATCTTCGCGCATTGTGCTGCTAAAAGGCGTAGAAAATGGCCAGTTCCAGTTTTACACCAACTACAGCAGCCGCAAAGGCCAGCAGATAGATCACCTACCATTTGTGTCGATTACCTTTTTCTGGCCAGAATTAGAGCGCCAAGTCCGTATTGAGGGCAAAATCGAGAAGCTAGCGGAAGCAACATCAGATCAATACTTTGCCAGCCGGCCTTATGCAAGCCGCGTCGGTGCTTGGGCTTCTGAACAAAGTACAGAGATTTCTTCTAAATCGGTATTAGTGACGCGCGCGGCAGAGTTTGGTTTGAAATACCTTACCCATGTCCCACGCCCTCCGCACTGGGGTGGTTATGGTGTAACACCAGACCGCGTCGAGTTTTGGCAAGGAAGGCCCAGCCGTTTACATGATCGCGTCGTCTATTTGTTGGCGGATCAAGCGTGGAATAAAGTAAGGCTGGCACCTTAACTTACTGCTGCATCCAGTCTTGCTCGCCAGCAAAATGTGCTTTTAAGAAGTCGACAAACAGCCTAACCCGCAATGGTAATTGCCGTTGCGGGAAGAGTATATACACCCCAGTTGGCGGCGCAGCATACGCATCTAATACTGTGTGTAGCCGGCCTGATTCAATATCTTTACCAACTTCCCACCAACTACGCCACGCCAGCCCCAAGCCAGCTAGCGCCCATTCATGCAGCACGGCACCATCATTACATTCAAGTACCCCGCCTACTTTAACGGTTTGTACATCGCCCTCTTGTTGAAACATCCAGCCACGATGTTGGCTACTACCAGATAATAATAAGCATTGATGCTGTGCCAATTGCGCAGGGGTTTCTGGCACGCCTTCTCTTTCTAAGTAAGCGTGACTCGCCACCACCACACGGCGATTTTCTGCGAGTTTCACGCTAACCAAATTCGAATCAGGCAAACCGCCTATGCGAATAGAACAATCAATCCCTTCATTCACCAAATCGACAAGTCGATCAGTTAACTCTAGGGAAATACTGACTTCTGCATGCTGACTAGAAAACGCATGAACAAGCGGCGCGATAAAACGACGCCCAAACCCTGCAGGGGCAGAGACGCGCAAATGCCCTCTGGCCTTCACTCCGCCGAGCGTTACTGCCGCTTCGGCATTGGATAAATCCAATAAAATCCGCTGGCAATCTTCTAAAAACGCACTCCCCTCTCTGGTTAATGTCGTTTTTCGCGTCGTCCGGATTAATAATTTAATCCCTAATCTTGCTTCTAAGGCATCTAATCTTCGCCCAATAATGGAAGGCGTCACCCCTTCATCTCTTGCGACAGCAGATAAACTTCCTTTGCTTGCCACCCCGACAAATGAAGCAATTTGAACAAAAGGATCCATGTATTTCCCTTGGGTAACGGTTGATTCATTTTATACTAAAAGTAAAAGATTATTTGACCAAAATCTGACTTCCGCTTGACAAGAAACGAGCATAGACTTGCTGCAATGCAACTAAAATAGATATGTAAAGTCAGCTAATTAAATACCCTACTTTACGAGATGCGACGGATTCGACACTTCCAGGAAAGCGAGCACAACATGACGCAACGTATTACCAAACATCGTTTGAAAATTGCTGAAAACTTAGTTTCGTTTGTTGAAAATGAAGCCTTACCTGGAACAGGTGTGAATGCCACTGCATTTTGGGCGGGTGTGGATGCCCTATTCCACAATCTTGCACCAAAAAATAAAGCACTATTAGCTGAGCGCGATCGTTTACAAAGCGTGATTGATGATTGGCACCGCCAACATCCAGGCCCGATCCAAGACATGGCGGCCTACCAAGCATTCTTAACTAGCATTGGTTACTTAAAACCAGTACCTGCTGATGTCAAAGTAAATACACCGAATGTAGATAGCGAAATCGCGATGCAAGCAGGCCCACAGCTAGTGGTACCGGTGATGAATGCACGTTACGCCCTCAATGCAGCGAATGCACGCTGGGGCAGCCTATATGATGCGCTCTATGGCACGGATGCTATTTCTAGCGAAGGTGGCGCTGAATTAGGCAAAGATTACAACCCTGCACGCGGCGCAAAAGTAATCCGTTTTGGCCGCGACTTTTTAGATAGCACCATTCCACTGGCTGCTGGCTCTCATACAGAGGCGACAGCATATTCCGTGGTGGATGGCAAATTGGCTGTCACGCTAGAAAACGGCAAAACCACTCACTTACTTTCTTCATCTGCCTTCGTTGGCTTCCAAGGGGATGCTAACGCGCCGACTAGCTTGTTATTTGTTCACAATGCACTGCATTTTGAAATTCAAATTGATAAGCAAAACATTATTGGTGCACAAGATTTGGCTGGTGTTAAAGACATTATTATGGAAGCGGCTGTTAGCACCATTATGGATTGCGAAGATTCCGTTGCAGCCGTAGATGCCGACGACAAAGTGGTGGTTTACCGTAATTGGTTAGGGCTAATGAAAGGCGACTTAACAGAAGAAGTCGCCAAAGGTGGAAAGACCTTTACTCGCCGCTTAAACGCCGACCGTACCTTCCAAATGCCAGCCGGTGGTGAGGTGACCTTGCATGGCCGTTCGCTATTATTTATCCGTAACGTTGGTCACCTGATGACTAACCCAGCGATTTTGCTTGAAGATGGAAGTGAAGTGCCAGAAGGCATTATGGATGCAGTGGTTACCACGCTCATTGCATTACACGATATGCAACGCAAAGGTAACTCTCGCACCGGCTCGGTTTATATCGTAAAGCCAAAAATGCATGGCCCAGATGAAGTCGCTTTTGCGAGCGAAGTGTTTGCGAGCGTGGAAGATCTGTTAGGCCTCCCGCGTAATACCATGAAAATGGGCATTATGGATGAGGAACGCCGCACCAGCGTTAACCTAAAAGCATGTATTGCTGCGGCTGCTTCTCGTGTTGCGTTTATTAACACCGGCTTCTTAGACCGTACCGGCGATGAAATGCACACCTCGATGGAAGCAGGTGCAATGGTTCGCAAAGGCGATATGAAAAAAGCCAAGTGGATTGCTTCTTACGAGCTAAATAACGTACAAACCGGCCTAGATTGCGGACTACGTGGTTATGCACAAATTGGTAAAGGCATGTGGGCCATGCCAGATCTAATGGCAGATATGCTTCAACAAAAAGTAGTACATCCAAAGGCAGGTGCAAACACCGCTTGGGTGCCATCTCCTACTGCTGCGGTATTGCATGCACTGCACTATCACCAAATTAATGTGCAAGAAATCCAGACTTCGCTAGAGAAGCAAGCCAAAGTCGATTACTTGGCTGATTTGCTCACGATTCCAGTGGTAGAAAAGGATATTTGGAGCAAAGAAGAGAAGCAGCAAGAACTAGACAATAATGCGCAAGGTATCTTGGGCTATGTGGTTCGCTGGGTTGAGCAAGGTGTTGGTTGTTCTAAAGTGCCAGATATTCATAATGTTGGCCTAATGGAAGACCGCGCTACCTTACGTATTTCTAGCCAGCACATTGCTAACTGGTTGCGCCACGGTATTGTAGAGACAGAATTAGTCACCGAGACGCTAAAACGCATGGCAAAAGTAGTGGATGAGCAAAATGCGAATGACCCTGCTTACCAACCAATGTCTGCAAACTTTGAGAAATCAATCGCGTTTAAAGCGGCTTCTGATCTCATCTTTAAAGGGTGCGCTCAGCCAAGCGGTTACACAGAGCCATTGCTACATGAATGGCGCCAAGTAGCAAAAGCAGCCGTCTAAGCACCGCTTTTCTCGTTTGAACAAAAAAGCCACCAATTGATTAGGTGGCTTTTTTACATTTACAGCAGTTTAAAGCACATGCATGTGTGTACTACGCATACGCATTAAGAGAAAGCTTATGCTGCGCGGCTAGCACCTGCACCATGCGGGAAAGAGGCACGCAATTGAGACAACAATGATTGCAAGTCATCTACACGACGCTGGGTGAATGCGCTAAGTGGCTGTGTATTCCAGAATTTTAATTCTTTTTCTACGGCATGAACGCGGGATTTCAGAAAGTTACGTTCTTCACGGGTCAGAGGGGTAGTTTGAGCTGACATGTTTGGACTCCTTTTCGATTACCGACTTTACAAACGCCAGTTGGCGATACGTTAACTGATGTTCTGTATTAAGCAATAGCCGTGCCAGCTTTATCAAAAACGTCTCAAACCCGCTATTTTCCTAGCTTCCAGCCAATTCACCCATTCCGTCTTACTTTCTGACGCACCAAAGCGATGCACCAAACTAGAGACAATCGTTAAGGCTGCATCCCTTGTAAATGCACCATTTTGAATCTTTTCGATTACATCAGAGAGTGGCAAGCACTGAAAATCGCTCACTTCCCCATCTTGATTCTCTGGTTGCCAATTGGCATCTACCTCGACATCTTGAATCCACAACCATTCGCGGTGTAACCCTTCTGGCAACACACGCAGCGCAAGGCATTCATGACATAAAGGGAGACTAGTGGGTAGCGTTAACCCTGCCTCTTCCCACGCTTCACGAAGGATGGCTTCCGAGATAGATTCATTTCCTGCGACACCTCCTGCCATCGTATTGTCTAATTTGCCAGGGTCTACTTGCTTGCGTTCGCTGCGTTTCGCCACCCACAAATAGACTTTCTCACCCTTTTTTACCCACGCATTTAGATGAACAGCTCTACTGGTTAATCCAAGCGATCGAAATAAACCACGTTCTAACTGAAGCTCTGCAGTTAAAGCGCCTTCTCTTTTTATGTCTGGCGGTAATACGGCAAATCGCTCATTTCGCCATTCGATAAACGCACCCAATTTGTGCAATGGGAAAATTGTTTTTTCAAAAGCCAATAAAGTGGTTTGATTCCACTCTTTTTGAAAAACAAGACGCCCTACTTCATCGGTTTTCCACCATTCATTTAAAGCGGGCCATTTTGCTAATTGTTGCTGACTAATCCAACCCATTAATTGGTTCTGAACAAACCAAGGCGTCAGCGAAAGCTGATCGGCTAATTGCTGATCTGCAGTATCTTGCTCAGTTAACCAATCAAATAAAAGTGGCCAAGAAATATTCATCCAATTTCTTTCTAATACAGGTAGTATCTGTCAATTCTTGCAAAGATTATTCACTGCCAAACGCTACTCAAGGGAAAAGAGTTTGGTTAAACTTTGTAAAGACAACAACAAGATAATAATACGGAAGTCCACATGAAAAAAAACCTGCCAGTCACCACAACGGAGCGGTTTGTTCATCCAAGCCAGCCGATTGTGACCAAAACGGATTTAAAAGGGCGAATCACTTACGTTAATCAGGCCTTTTTGGATATTAGCGGTTATTCAAAAGAGGAGTTGATTCGGGAGCCTCATAATATTGTGCGACATCCAGATATGCCACCTGCAGCATTTCAGGATCTTTGGGATACCTTAAAACAAGACAGCCCATGGAAAGGCTTGGTTAAAAACCGAGCTAAAAATGGTGATTTTTATTGGGTAGAAGCTTACGCCAGCCCAATTAAAGAAAACGGTCAAACGGTTGGTTATGTCTCGGTCAGAAATACGCCAAATCGTGCGGATGTTGACGGTGCGGAAAAACTCTACCAAGCCGCCAATGCAGGGCAAGCCAGTATTCCAAAAACACAGGTTCATCACGGCTTACCGATTGCCGCCTATTTATTTGCGTCGGTCTTTGTGAGTTTACTCACCATGGGCTTACTGCTGCTGCCTTTACAAGATGGCTGGCGTGATGCAGTGGTGGGAGTTGGCGCCTTACTCACCGTCATTACGGCAGTAGTGATGCATAAGCTAATTACCCACCCGATTAAACAAGCGGAAGCGGCGATTCAGAAAATCTCGGAAAGCAATCTGAAAGAAAATATCGAGATTACGGGGTTTAGAGAAATCGCCCGTATGCTCACTTCTTTGCAGACAATGCGAATTAACCTGCGCGCGACCTTCTGCGATGTACTGCAGGCGGCAAACCGTGTGCATGATGATGCAGAAGCATTAACGAAACAAGCAGCAAAGATGGATGTAGAAACCGAAGACACCATTTCTGGTATTAACCAGATTGCAGCATCTTTAGAAGAACTAAGTACATCTATTTCTGAAATTTCACATGCGACCCAATCGAGTGCGACAGAAGCAGAAAAAACCAAAGCAATTGTTGAGCAAGGTAGAACCCATGTCGACGCGTCAATTGCATCGGTTTCTGATGTATTAAATGTAGTAAATGCAACGCATCAACAAATGGATGGATTGCAACAAGCAGCAGACCAAATTAGAACACTGACCACCACAATTAGAGAAATTGCCGACCAAACAAACTTGCTGGCGTTAAATGCGGCGATTGAGGCGGCACGTGCAGGTGAGCAAGGCAGAGGGTTTGCGGTAGTTGCTGATGAAGTGCGAAAACTAGCGGAAAGAACATCCAATAGCACCGTAGAAATTACCGCGACTATTCAGCGAATTTTAGAAGGTGTACAGCAAACCATTACCCACATTGATCACGTTGTGAATGCAGTAGAACACAGTACGGGATTAATTCAGGGTAACAAAGAGAACCTGGCAAAGATTCAAGAGGCAAGTGATCTGGTGAATGACAAAGCGAAAGATATTGCAAGTATGCTCGCTCATCAGTCTAGTACGTCAAATGAAATTACAACCAGCATGGTAAGCATCAACAACCTATCGGATAACCATATTGCAACTAGTAGCCAAATTAACCAAGCGGCGCTCGATTTAGAAAAAACCTCTGAATCACTAAATGATCTGCTAGACCACTTTAAGAAGTCGCTATAAGCCGAGTGTAGTCTCTTACAAAACAAAGCCCCAATAGATCGCTCCATTGGGGCTTTGTTTTTGTTGCATGTATTCAGTTTTTTATCGCCGCATAAACCCGCCATGGCCATGACCATTCCAGATGGTTTGGGACGCTAGTAACGATTCTGTCACGTATTGTTTCGCCCGCGTGACAGAGTCAACCATCGATTCCCCTTTTGCCAAATAGGTGGCTATCGCGGAAGACAAGGTACAGCCAGTGCCATGATCATTTCTAGTTTCCACCCGATTTGCTCGCAGCCAAATCGGCGATTGGATGTCTGTACGAGAAAGCAGCAAATCGACAACTTCTTCGCCTTCTACATGCGCCCCTTTAATTAGCACATGCGCTAACCCCATCTCGATCAACGCCTTTGCCGCCTTCAGCATGTCTTCTGGTTGAGTAATCTCGATACCGGTTAATACGCTCGCTTCTATGGCGTTAGGGGTTAATAATTCGAAATACGGGAAACAGGCGATTAATGAATCAAGCGCATCTTCAGACAATAAGCGTTTACCACTACTAGAAACCAGCACTGGATCACAGACAATCTTGCATAGCACATTATTAGATGCCCATGCTTGAAAGCTGTCGAGGAGCAGATTCACCACCTCTGTATTACCTAGCATGCCTAGTTTAATTGTATGCGGTGGCGCATCTTCCATTAACAAGGCGAGTTGCGCCTGCAAGAGATCGACAGGCAAGAGATGTACCGCATGAACGCCTAAGGAATTTTGAACCGTCAGCGCGGTGGGAATCGCCATTCCATAGGCACCAAGTAAAGCAATGGTGCGTAAATCTGCTTGAATGCCTGCTCCACCACTAGGATCAGAGCCGGCAATCGTTAATACTCTAGGAAATTCTGCTTGAATCATCCCTCGACCACTTGCTGCAATTGTTTCACCGCCTGCGTCAAATCTTCTGCCTCGGTGACTGCACGGACAACTGCGATGCTTTTCACTCCACTTTGCTTAACCAATGGCATTTCCACCAGAGAAATCCCGCCAATCGCCACTAATGGATAATGCGACTCCATTAGTTTGACATACTGCCCCAACTTGATTACCCCTTGTGGTAGTGTCGGCATTGATTTTGTTGGCGTGGCATAAATTGCCCCCATGGCGATATAGCTTGGTTTGAGTGCATGTGCTCTCAGCATTTCTACATAGCCATGCGTAGAGACACCAAGCCGCAAGCCGGCTTCTTGAATGATTTCAAGGATCGCAGTTTGTAAATCCTCTTGGCCAAGGTGCACACCGTAAGCCCCGAGTTCAATCGCCAGCTGCCAGTGATCATTAATAAATAGTCTGACCGGGTCATTCGGTGCATCGTATGCTTTGGCGAGTTGGACCGCTTTTGTCACTTCTTCACGGACAACGCCAGGATCAGGATGCTTACACCGCAATTGCAATGTTCTAACCCCTAATGCTAATAGCTTTGCAATCCAGTCGCTACTAGGGACAACAGGGTATAAACCTAACGCGTTAGGACAAGTCGCAAACGGTTTTTCACTGGTGGTTACCCCCTGTAGACTTGGGAATTTTGCTAACTCATCTGGCCAAGTTTCACCACAAGAGGCCATTGCTAGGGCAACCGCATCGTGCAGATCATAGTCATGCAATAGAAAGGCAGCGACTTTCTCAGGTGACAGTAATTTTTTAAAACGTGTAGTCTTTAATTGGTAGCGTTGCCCCTGATGGTAACAACAAACTTGTAAGCCATCTTCAAGCAACTGTTGGCAAACTGCAGAACCTCCCTCTAGACACCATCGGCTGTAATCGACATTTTTGTCGGTCACCCACCAAACCGCTTTGGTATTTGTTTCTACTAAGGTCGGTTTTTCAAAATAAAAAGACCAATTCGTCGAGCACAAAGCTGGCAGAGGCGCTAAATGGCTAGCTATCGCCCATGCCTCTTGAGAGATCGACTTATCTTCAAACATTACGGCCATGCACGGACCTCTTCTAAAGACTGCTGATGCCAAAACGGAGTGCCAAGCACAGGCGTACTCGGTGCAGCAGCCCTTTGTACCGGCATAGGGCCCGCCATCCAAGCATCTCGCCCGGCTTGCGTTGCGGCAGCAAATGCGCCAGCCATTTTCACCGGGTCTACCGCTCTTGCCACTGCCGTATTAAGTAGCACGCCATCAAAACCCCATTCCATGACTTGGGTCGCATGCGAAGGCAATCCTAAGCCTGCATCCACAATTAGGGGAACATCTGTAAAGCGCTCTCTTAAAGTTTGCAACGCCTCAGGGTTTCTCGGCCCTTGTCCTGTGCCAATCGGTGCAGCCCAAGGCATTAAGACTTCACAGCCGACATCCAATAGACGACGGCACAACACAAGATCATCTGTGCAATAAGGTAATACATGGAAGCCTTGTTTGACTAGATATTCTGCTGCTTCCACTAGTCCGTATGGGTCAGGTTGTAGCGTTTCATCGTCACCAATCACTTCTAGCTTAATCAGATTCGTCTCAAACAACTCCCGTGCCATTTCTGAGGTAGTAATGGCTTCTTGTACAGAATGACAACCCGCTGTATTTGGCAACACAGGAATATCCATCGCTTGAATCAATTGCCAAAAAGGCTGCCCTTCTTCCCCTCCGGCAAGCTGCTGACGACGCACAGAAACCGTTAACATTCCCGGTTGTGCAGCGGTGACAGCATCTGCCAATTGTTTCGGCGACTGGTATCTCGCTGTGCCTAGTAACATTCGGCTTTTCAGCACCTGTCCGTAAACCACAAATTCATCTTTTGCTAATGTATTCATTTTCACCCCCCTGCCATCGCCTGAACAATTTCGATTGCGTCGCCATCATTCATCGTCAAGGTTTGGTACTGACTGCGTGGCACAAATGTTTGGTTCACCGCAATTGCGTAAGGTGGCTTTGCGCCAATACTGTCCAAAATAGAAGCGAGTGCTTGGTCCGACGCAAAGGTTTGCCACTCGCCATTAATCATCAGCTTCATCACACCACCTTCTCTAATGCTGCACCATAAAGGGTTGGCCAAGCAGTGGCTTGCTGTCGGCTAGCCGTCGCCAACTCAGCCCCCTTATCTAAGGTTTCATTTACTAAAGCCACCACTTCATCTGACACCACAGGTGCAAGCAAGAATCCATGCCGGAACAAACCATTAGCTTGAATCACGATTTGCTGATTGCGCTCATGACATTCAATTGCAGGATGGTTGTCTGGTAATGCTGGTCGGCATTGCGTACTCATTTCTTCAATTCGTGCTTCTGCTAAACCCGGATGAATAGAGTACGCAGCAGACAACATCTCTAATGCAGAACGCACACTCATTGGCGACATATCTTCAGACTCGAGACTAGTTGCCCCCATCACAAGACGGCCATTCTCTCTAGGAACTAGATAAAGGCTATAGCGTGGATGAAGCAAGCGCACCATGGCAGATAATTCAACCTCTGGCGCATAGAGCCTCAGTACCTCGCCACGAACACCGCGCAAACCCTTCCATGCATCTTTCGCCCCTAGCCCACGGCAATCAATCACCATATCAGCGATTGGCCAATTGTCTTTCGATATTGGGGTGTACCAGTGGCACACAACGCCCGCGATTTCCGCCGCATTGGCTAACGCAGATAAGACCTGACGGTTGTCTACCTGACCTTCGTCTGGCAAAAAGTAGCCTTCACGGAATTTGCCCGCTAAAACAGGTACTTTATCTGCCACACCATTGGCATCAATCGGCTGGATAACGCCCGGCAGTGATCCCGTCAACGAGTGTTGATGAATCATGGCGGCAAATTGTCTTGCTTCTGCCGCCTCTTGTCGGTGCCATACCACTAAAGTACCGTGATGTCGAAAAAAAACCGGATCGCTTAGCTTAGCCAAGAACTGTGGCCAACGTTTCAGACTTTGAAACCCCATTGCGACAATGGCATTGTCTGCCACTGCCGCTTCTGCCATTGGGGTAATCATGCCGGCTGCTACATACGCAGCAGCCGCTTCTGCTTTTGGCCCCGCCGCGTCATACAACGCGACGTGTTTGCCTTCTAATGCTAATTGCCAAGCAGTTAGCCTCCCTAAGAGGCCACCACCGACGACCGCAATTTTCAAGATGCATCTCCTGTCAGATACACTTCGCCACCCTTCTGACGGAATTCAATACTCTTTTGTTGCATCCCTTCAAATTGCCCTGCCGCTGTTGCTTCACGAATATCTTGGGTAATTTTCATCGAGCAAAACTTTGGTCCACACATAGAACAGAAATGCGCGGTTTTCGCACCTTCTTGCGGCAAGGTAGCATCGTGATATTCACGCGCGCGCTCTGGGTCTAGGCTTAGGTTAAACTGGTCTTCCCAACGGAATTCAAAGCGAGCCTTAGATAGCGCGTTATCTCGCATTTGCGCACCTGGCCAACCTTTTGCCAAGTCAGCCGCATGTGCAGCTACTTTGTACGTCACAATCCCGACGCGCACATCTTCTTTATCTGGCAAGCCTAAGTGTTCTTTTGGTGTCACGTAACACAGCATTGATGTACCGTACCAACCAATTTGAGCGGCACCAATACCACTCGTGATATGGTCGTAACCTGGGGCGATATCGGTTACCAATGGGCCAAGTGTGTAGAACGGTGCTTCAAAGCAATGCTTCAGTTCTTCATCCATATTTTCACGAATACGCTGCATTGGTACGTGGCCAGGTCCTTCAATCATTACCTGTACATCATGTTCCCACGCCTTTTGGGTAAGTTCGCCCAAAGTACGCAGTTCAGAGAATTGTGCTTCGTCATTTGCGTCATACACCGCACCTGGGCGTAAACCATCGCCCAAGCTAAACGACACATCGTAAGCCTTCATGATTTCGCAGATTTCATCAAAGTGCGTATACAAGAAGTTTTCTTTATGATGCGCCAAACACCATTTCGCCATGATTGAACCACCGCGAGACACAATGCCAGTTAGGCGACGAGCGGTCATCGGGATGTATGCCAAACGAACACCCGCATGAAGGGTGAAGTAATCCACGCCCTGCTCTGCTTGCTCGATCAAGGTATCGCGCACCAATTCCCAAGATAGTTCTTCCGCTTTACCGCCCACTTTTTCTAATGCTTGGTAAATGGGTACGGTGCCAATCGGTACTGGCGAGTTACGCAAAATCCACTCGCGCGTTTCATGGATATGCTTACCAGTCGATAAATCCATGATTGTGTCGGCACCCCAACGGATACCCCACACCATTTTGTCTACTTCTTCAGCCAAAGAAGAAGTCACTGCAGAGTTACCCAAGTTACCATTAATTTTCACGCGGAAATTACGGCCAATAATCATCGGCTCTAATTCTGGGTGGTTAATGTTGGCAGGAATAATCGCGCGGCCAGCGGCAATTTCCTGACGGACAAATTCAGCAGTAATGTCATCTGGAATATTCGCGCCCAATGGTTGGCCAGCGTGCTGACGTAGCAAACCTTCATAACGAGGATCCGCACGCAACTCGGCTAGTTTTAGCGATTCGCGAATCGCAACGAATTCCATTTCAGGAGTAATAATGCCTTGTCTTGCATAGTGCATTTGAGACACGTTTTTGCCAGACTGCGCCCGACGTGGCTCACGAATATGAGAAAAACGTAGATGGGCGGTTGCTGGGTCAGCTTGTCTGGCTTGGCCAAATTCAGAGGTTGGGCCAGAGAGTAATTCGGTATCGTTACGTTCATCGATCCATTTCGCACGTAGCGCTGGCAAGCCTTCAGCCAAATCCACCGCCATGTTTAAGTCGGTATACGGGCCAGAACAATCGTAAACAGGGATCGGTGGGTTTGCTTCTTTGCGTTCGCCAATGCGTGTTTCGGTTTGGGTAATTTCGCGATAAGGAACACGAATATCAGGGCGGCTTCCGCTAAGGTATTTTTTTTCAGACGCAGGAAGTGGCGTAGGGCGAATTAGGTGTTCGATGCTGGTTTTGGAAAAATCATTCATATTGCTCTCCTGTTAGTGTGAACGGAAACAGGGAGCAACCAAGACCTGAGATTCAGGATTTGAAAGCAACAGCAGCAGTAAAAACTTGTTTGCTAGTTGCCAAGGCGGCTTCGAAAACTTCCCACGCTGGTATTATCCAGATCGGGTGCAAAGGGTAACATCTCAGCCCCACCAAAGTGGAGCACCCCTGTTTCATGTGGCTGCGATTAAAGCATGCAATGAAGATGCATGGCAAGCAAATTGATTAGCAATTAGGCAGTACGCAATTTAATAACAGAAGCAGGTTTTGCCCTAAACGCTTTATTGGCCGCATCTGCAGCCAACATATGGGGCATTTGATCATGGGCATCTAACGCCGCCTGATTTTCCCATTTTTCCATAATTACAAACGCATTCTCATTCGATTGGTCTGCCATTAGTTCGTAATGCAAGCACCCACTTTCCGCTAATACATGGGGTCTGAGAGACTCAAATGCGGCAATTTGCTCATTACGTTTTCCGGGTTGCACTTCAATCATGACTAATAAATGTAGTTCAGACATGGAAACCTCTTTTCTATGTTAGGCATTATATTGCACAGACAATCTCATCATACAACAATCAAATAAATGCACAAAGCATAAATAAAGGAATGATTCAGCAAATATTCATTTTTGTTGATCCACCTTGATGATCCAATGGCAAAGCAACAAAAGCCGCCACTTTTTCACTGAAAAGACAAAGGATATAAACTCTTCCGACCATTCGGTTGATAAGCTGACGATATTTGCTATAGTTCACTCAACTTCGATAAAAATTTAATAAGTGTTAGCCAGCATCCGTGGCAGAATGGTTGCAAATTTTTTGCACAGACAAACGCAATACGGATCAGCCGAACCGAGGTAAACATGCAGGTTGTCATCGTTGACGATACAAATATCAACTTGGTCTTGATGTCTCATCTAGTGAAAAAACTAGATGGCGTAGAAGCCATCACCTTCCAAGATGCAAAAGAAGCACTTCACTGGTGCAAAGCGAACCCTTTTGATTTACTCATTCTTGATTACATGATGCCAGACATTAATGGTCTGGAATTCATGGCAGACTTTCTAGAGAGTAAAGAAGGCGATCTGAGCTGCCCGCCCATTTTAATGGTGACCGCTAGCCACGATGTAGAGATTCGCCACACTGCACTAGAGTCTGGCGCGACAGATTTTCTCACCAAGCCAATTGATAAAATTGAATTCTTGGCGCGTACCAAGAACATGCTGCAACTACATCGCGCCAATATCTCGTTGCTTAACCAAACCAGCTGGTTAGAAGACGAAGTCAAAAAAGCGACGGCAGCGATCTTGGAAAGAGAACAAGAAGCTATTTTGCTACTGTGTAAAGCATCAGAATATCGTGACCCGGAAACCGGCGCGCATATCCAAAGGATGGCGCACTACTCTCAGATGATTGCCAAGCATTTAGGGCTAACTGAATCTGAGCAAGATTTAATCTTACGCGCAGCACCAATGCACGATATTGGTAAAGTAGCGACGCCTGATCACATCCTTTTAAAACCGGGTCGTTTAACCGATGAAGAAATGGTGATCATGAAGCAACATGCAGACATCGGATATCAAATTCTGGTGCAAAGTAGCGCCCCACTCATGCAAGTAGGGGCAGAAATTGCGCGTAGCCACCATGAAAAATACGATGGTGGTGGCTACCCACAAGGCTTAAAAGGAGAAGACATTCCGTTGGTTGGCCGAATTGTAGCGGTTGCTGATGTCTTTGATGCGCTAACTAGTGAACGTCCCTACAAGAAAGCTTGGCCATTAGACGAGGCAAAAGAGTTTCTTGTCAAAAACAGTGGCTCACATTTCGATCCTAAATGCGTTGATGTCTTTTTAGCGCATTGGGAAGATGTGTTAGCAATTCGTAACGAATTCCAGGATGACTCTGAACACGAGTAAATATCCAAGGAGGCCATATGCAGGTTCAGCAAGTGCTGATCACGCCATCCACACTGCAAGATGCGTCGTTGTGGTCTCCGCTTTATGCCTTTTCTCCAGATTTATTATTGGTTTTTGCTAACCGAACCATCTTACAAGATCCTTCATTTTTAGATTACATCAATCGTTTTTCTCGCCACACCACCATTGTTGGAGGCTCTTCTGTTGGAGAAATTTATAAAGAGGGTTGCACAGAGAATCATGGCATTCTCACGGCGATTAAATTTGAACGAAGCCAAATTACCTCTCACACCATTTCATTAGAAAACCAAGACTCTTTTGAAGCGGGCAAACAGCTAGGATTAGCTTTTCAAGCACAACCACCTAGTCATCTATTTTTACTCGCACCAGACCATCTCACCAATGGAGAAGCCTTTGTTTTTGGGGTTCAGACAGCCCTCCCAAATACCACGCTAATGGGTGGATTGGTTGGAGATGTTGTTGCCCCTCGTATTGGCCTCACACTATTTAATAATCAAATTTCACAAACCAATGCGGTAGCCGTTGGGTTTTCTGGTGATTTAAAAGTGCTCTATGGCGCAGCAGGCGGTTGGAGCCGGTTTGGACCTGCCCGCAAAGTCACTAGTGCGGATGCTCGGTATTTATATACATTGAATGGAGAAGGTGCTTTAAGCCTTTACAAGCGGTACTTAGGCACCTATGCTGCAGAACTTCCCTTTTCAGGCTTATTTTTTCCCTTATCTTTATTAAATGATCAACACGAAGAGGTCGGCATTATTCGGTCTGTGTCGGATGTGGATGAAGAAAAAGATGCCATTATTATGGCGGGGACAGTAGCGGGTTACTCTCATGTACAAATGATGTGTGCAAGTACAGACGCACTAGTCACCGCTATTGAGCATACCTGCCATCAGATGGCGGAAGAGATGCCAAACACGTCATCGGATTGCTTAGGGCTGATGATTAGTTGTATTGGCCGAAAAATAGTGATGGGCGGTAGAACCGAAGAAGAAGTAGAAGCAATGACCAACGCATTTGGGCAATCACATTATTATTGTGGTATGCATGCGTTTGGTGAGATTTCTCCAATGAGACTAGATGCAAAAACAGCTGATCACAGTCTTTTTTATAATCAAACAGCGACAATCGCTTTTTTGCATGAATAACGGGATTGAGCCTTTCCAATGACCCATCCACTATTATCCAGACAACTAAGACGGAACTTCGGTATTAATGAAACCGAAGAGTTAGTGGCTGCGCTGAGTAAGCTCATGCCAGACCCGCAGGCCTGTGCACCACTGTTACAGTCTTTAGAAAATTTCTGCCAAGCAATTGATCAAAGCTACATTCAGTATGATCGAGATATTGCGATACGCACCCACAGCATGGAAGTCAGCTCTGCAGAGCTCTTAGCGGCGAATGATTCGCTAACAGCAAAAGCCACTCAGCAAGAAGAAGTACTAACGCACATTCGCAATACGCTCAATCATTTATCACCAGAAGAACCTACCGATCAACAATTAAACATTAATATCAATGATCTTCCGGTGTTAACTGCAAGGCTAGAAGAACTCACCCAAAATCGGTACTTAACGCAAATTGCCTTAGAACAGCAGCAAGCATTAACTAGTCTGATCATGAATCGCCTACCCATCGCGATTTTCTTACAAGATAAAGAAGGCAATATTTTTCATTGGAATAATCAGTTTGATCGGTTTGCCAATGAATGGAGCAATCAGAACGATAAATTTGCATGGGCAAAAAATCCGAAAGATGAGACCCGAGCTTGGCAAACGGGCCAATTAATTATCTCCGAATGCTATCTAGACCATTTAGCCCTACCAGTTCATGTACAACTCAGCCGTATTTTGGTTAGCACCCCAGGACACCCAGAGTTTTTACTCAATTTCGCGATCGATATTACAGATCAATTAATCGCTGAAGAGGCGATGATTCGTGCCAAAGAATCTGCGGAAAACTCCAACCGAGCAAAAAGTGAATTTCTGGCCAACATGAGCCACGAAATTAGAACACCAATGAATGGCATCATGGGCATGACCGAGTTGGTGCTAGATACCGATCTCAATCCAGAACAAAAAGAATATTTATCACTGGTAAAAACCTCTGCCGACAGCCTACTCACCATTATTAACGATATTCTCGATTTCTCGAAAATTGAGGCCGGTAAACTCGATATTGAAACCATCACGTTTGATTTGCACAAACTGATGAGTGAACTAGCAAAAACCGTTGCGCTAAACGCGCATCAAAAAGGGCTAGAGCTCCTGTGCGATATTGGTGAAGGCGTACCTAGGTTTGTGAAAGGCGATCCAGTCCGTTTACGCCAAGTGCTGCTAAACCTGGTTGGCAATGCGATTAAATTTACCCATGAAGGCGAAGTGCTACTTGGGGTGAAGGTCATCCAGCAAGGCAAACAAGAGTGCCTACTGACCTTTAATATTGAAGATACAGGGATTGGTATCTCCCCGGAAAAACAAGCACATATTTTTGAGGCATTTACCCAAGAAGACACCTCAACCACCCGAAAATATGGTGGAACTGGGTTAGGGCTTACCATTAGCAGCCGCTTAGTCACGCTAATGCAAGGCAAGATGGAGTTAAGAAGCACACCGGGTATTGGTACAGTTTTTGATATTACCCTGCCGCTTACCCTAGCAGATGCATTTGCAAGTAACGACCCAATCAAACTCCAACTACATCATCACACGATTTTAGTGATTGACGATAACCCGACCAATCGGCGGATTGTGGAAGGTATGTTGCAGCTATCAGGCGCCAAAGTCATTATGTTTGATAATGGCCCAGCGGCAATTACCTATCTAAATACCCAACCTGCCCCTTCTGCTATTTTGCTAGATGGCATGATGCCGACAATGGATGGCTTTGAAACCGCCGCCCATATCATGGGGAACCCGCATCACCCACCCATCATTATGCTGACGTCTACCGATAGAAAAGAGGATCAGCAAAAAGCGATAGAAATTGGCGTTGCAGCCTATTTAGTCAAGCCCGTTACAGGAATGGAATTAATCCAAACCATTTACGGCATCTTACATCCGAACCAAGAAAATGCGACGGAGGAAGAGAATAGCGCGCCAGCAACCCCAATCAATACGCCACAGAAAAAAGCCTTTAAGATTTTGCTGGCAGAAGATAACCCGGTTAATCAACAATTAGCGATTCGCTTATTTGAAAAACTAGGGCACCAAATTTCTATTGCCGAAGATGGACGTACCGCCTTAACACGGTTACAGGAAGAATCCTTCGATTTAGTCTTTATGGATGTGCTCATGCCAGAATTAGATGGCATTGAAGTGACAGAGCAATTTAGACAAACCGAACTAAACACGGGTCACCACACCCCAATTATTGCGATGACCGCCCATGCCATGCAGGGTGATAAAGAACGCTGCCTAGAAGCAGGCATGGACGATTACCTTTCTAAGCCAATCCGAATTGATGATTTAAAACAAGTACTTGCCCAATACGAACCAGCAGAAGAGGTTGAAAGTGAACACTACCAACTCGATTGGGATGCCGCATTAGATCGCCTAGATGGCGAAGAAGAATTGCTTCTAGAGTTGGCCAATATTTTCGTTAAAGAAGCGCCCATTCAGTTTGAAAGACTCCGCAAAGCGGTAGAACAAGAAAACTTCCCTGTCGCCTCCAGAGAAGCGCATAGCATTAAAGGCTCGCTACTCAATTTTGGCGCTAACCGCGCCTCTCACAAAGCGGAAGCAATGGAAATACTCTGCCGCGCAGGTCAAAACCATGCGGATATTCAAAAATTCTTGGAAGATATTCGGCACGCTTTAGATCAAACCTACATCAGCCTGCAAATCAAATTGCAAACCAAATAAAGGTGATCAACGCTAGCGATTCAGCCGACTCTATGGCTTATCGCTAGAGGTGGGCTTTGCGTCAGTTGGCGACGTGCCTTGTGGTGTTCTTCTAGCGGGAGGACGCTTTTCCAATTCCTCTGGCAACGCCGCTTTACCTAATACCGCCGTTGCCGCATCCATGGTACTGCCATGCTCTAGCAAATACACAAAGGCGAGAATTTCCGCGACCGCACGATATAGCTCTGGTGGGATATGCTGGTCGAGATCTACCTGCATCAGCAGCGCGACCAATTCTTTCGATTCATGCACAAACACACCAGCGGCTTTTGCTTGCGCAATAATAGCTTCTGCGATCAGCCCTCTCCCTTTGGCGACCACTTGCGGGGCCGCAACCTCTCCTGCTGAATACGAAATCGCAACAGCTAAGGGGTTCACACTAGGGCGGTATTCTGATTCGTCTGCCATTACCGAAAGAAGATCCTGTTTGTGATGAGGACAAGCGGATGTTAATCCGCGTTAAATTCATTGGTAATGTTAATGGGAATTGCCTGTAAACAGCAAGTTTAGGATAACAAACTATTGCTGGTCTGTTGGTGCTACTTCGTCAGATTTTGCTTGTGCTTGGGCAAGCCGTAAGCCAGCTGAATCCATTTGGGTAAGTAAGCGACCTTTTTCTTGGTTAATTTTGCTGACAGTATCCGGGTTAGGCGAAACAAAATTCACCCCGACTTGATTACCGGTTAAGCTAACCGAAATAGTCATTTGGCCCAATTGCGGTAATGTCAGTTTCAATTGAGAGTACCAACTACGGCCATCGCCCTCTTCTGCAGATGGGCTACCCTCATCTTTTACCGACCATTCCATCTCTTGGTTATGCCAAACCTCACCCTGCCAAGCGAATTGACGATGATCCAACACCTGCAATTGCTGCTTCACCATTTGCTGAATCTGCTGATTCGCATCAAGCGTGTTCATTTGCTGGTCTTGGCCACTTAGCGTTTGATTCGCTAACTGATTAGAAGAAGATAAATTCTGATTGGCCTGCACCGCATCGTTTTTTAGCAAGGTGCCAGATTGCTGCGCAATTTCATTCGATTCTGTTGCAATCGCCTTACCTAGCATCGCTTGCGGCTCTTGCTTTAATGCCTGCAAGCTACGGTCGCCTGATACCCACTCTTTTTGGTGAGACTCATAAAATAGACCGCTGGTTTCTACTTTATTTTGTAATTGCTGAGATAGCTGGCTGGAATCTAGCTTTTCTAAATGCTCCCCTGTTAATACAGGGTTAAGCGGCTGGCCATGAACTTTAGCCATGCCTTGCTGCTGAGCATCGGTCGACAGTGCACTCAGCATTTTGCCTTGGTTAGATAAGCTAACTTGTTGGCTAGGAGTTTGCGATTCTTCAACCGGGACTTCTGGTTTTGTGTTTGTACTTGGAAAAGTAAGAACTAACTTACCTTTACTTTCTACCACTTCTAGATCAATTAAATCCCCCGGCTGGGTATTTCTAGGTAAGTTTAAATCGAGGGTCTGATCTTTGATATCAACTTGAAAGCGGCCATTCGGTAAATAAGCCAGCACATGGGCTTGGACTTTTTCACCCGGCATAAACTTGGGCGCGTCAGGTAAAGTATCGCTAACCTCTAGAACCGGTGGGCTATAGGTTTTAACTAGCGACTGAATCGAACCAACTAAATCATTACCTAACATAACGGCTTATTTCCTAACCGGCATTGGACTTATATAAAGAGATGATGAGATCAGCTTCGCCACGAGAGATACCACACTGCGCAGCAACGGCATCCGCGCCATAGCCTTGATTCACTAATTGAATCGCTTTGGCGTAAGGAGAGGTATCTTCTGGATGATTCACCTCATCAAATAAGGCATTCACTTCCAGCGTGGCAAGATCGGTCGCTGTCAATTGCTCTCGCAACTGACGAATTTCCGCTTCCATATTGGCAGAGCGTGCTTGCAGCTTCTGTAATTGTCTTCTTAAGCCAATATGTAATACAAGGAGGCTAAGCACAATAAAAGCCGATACACCCACTGCAATTGCCAGCATCTGATAAGAGTCCATGGCGCTCAAGTTCCCTGTTAGTCTTAGCAAATTGAATGGTAAAACAGTTACTTGCAATCTTCATTACAGATTGCTTACTTTAATCGTACAACTCAAATCGCCCTTTGGCAAAAGAAAGAAGTAACTATTTTTGAATTATTTTTCAAAAAGTGTTTGACAAGATACCGCCAGAAGCCTTATAGTACGCGCCTTGCCACGATTCATCGGCAAGACGAAATAAAAAAGTTCTCAGGTCCCCATCGTCTAGAGGCCTAGGACATCGCCCTTTCACGGCGGTAACCGGGGTTCGAATCCCCGTGGGGACGCCACTCAGTTAATGAGTGATTATGGTGGCTGTAGCTCAGTTGGTAGAGTCCAGGATTGTGATTCCTGTTGTCGTGGGTTCGAGTCCCATCAGCCACCCCAAAAATTTTAAAAGCCTGAACAATGTTCAGGCTTTTTTCATTTCTAGCGTCGGAAAATAGATTCACCAACGCCCCTCCCTACTACTCTTCAACTTGCCGCCCAGTTGCCTGACGATACTGCCGGGGGGTAAATCCGGTTAATGATTTAAATTGTCGGCTAAACGCACTGTGATCGGTATACCCGCAATGCAAGGCGACATCGGTAATCAGCATATCGGTATGCAATAATCGGTGCGCATTTTCTAGACGCGTTTTTAGAATCATCTGTCTTGGGGTAAGGTGAAACACCCGTTTGCAGTATCTTTCTAGCTGCGCGGCAGATACCCCTGCAATTTTGGTTAATTCAGAGATTGCAATTGCCCGATTAAAATGCGAGCGGATATATTCGTCTACCGCCACCAAGCGCTGATACGCTGGGTGCGTATTGGTTGCAGACTGCAGATCGACCGAAATCCCCATTAGCCCAATAATTTTGCCCTGCTGATCTTTTAACGGCCATTTATAAGTCAGACACCAACCGGGCTCTCTACTTTTATATAGATGCAGTTCTAATTGTTTTTCTAGTAATTGCCCATTTTCCAGCACCAGCCGATCTTGCTCTGTATAGCCCGGACCAAACTGCACGGGAAAAATCTCGGCACTGGTTTTGCCTAACAAGGGCTTTAATTGTTTTAAGCCACATCGCTCTACTAGCGTTTGGTTGGCAAACAAATACCTTGCCGCCGCATCTTTAATAAATATCGCCGCGTTTGGAATCACATCTAGCATCGGCAATAGCGGGCTAATGCCTCGCAACAGCGACTCTATCGAATCTGCGCGTTGAAAATCTTCTGCTTTAAATAACTGTGCAATGGCGTGTGGCGTTAGCATGCGGACTCTTTATCTACGGTATTCAACACCATCTTGCGATTGACGAGCAAATCCCCCTGAAGCAATCACCGATAGCGAACAGCGATATTGTGATAGAGATTCATCCAATCCGCTATGTCTTTTGGGAGAAACTATGCCGATTTCGTCATCCAGATTGTAGATTACAATCAAGATTCTGCTTTGGCGAAGGGTTATTCTATATCCCATCAAGTGACATACCGACCTTGGTCAAACCAGCGCATCACACAGATTAATGGAAATGAATTGGTGTGATAGTGACAGTAGAAACGAAGGCGGCCCCCTTACTTCATTTCAGCGATTGTGCTGTTTTAAGGATATAAAATGAGCGATAACATCTTCACCGGTTGTATTCCTGCACTAATGACCCCTTGCACACCAGACCGCAAGCCAGATTTTGACGCGCTGGTTAAAAAAGGTCGCGAGCTAATCGACATCGGCATGAGCGCCGTGGTGTACTGTGGATCGATGGGGGATTGGCCACTGCTGACCGAAGCAGAACGTCAAGAAGGTGTTGCTCGTTTGGTGGCGGCTGGCATCCCTACAATTGTAGGTACTGGCGCAGTAAATACCCGTGAAGCGGTTTCTCATGCTGCTCACGCAGCAAAAGTGGGCGCACATGGCCTGATGGTGATCCCACGTGTGTTGTCTCGTGGTGCTGCACCAGCAGCGCAGCGCGCACACTTCTCTGCCATCTTGAAAGCAGCACCAAACCTACCAGCAGTGATTTACAACAGCCCATACTACGGCTTTGCGACCCGCGCAGATTTGTTCTTTGATCTACGCAATGAATTCCCGAACCTGATCGGCTTTAAAGAATTTGGTGGCGCGGCAGATATGCGCTACGCCGCAGAAAACATCACCTCTAAAGATGATCAAGTGACCTTGATGGTGGGTGTAGATACACAAGTAGTTCACGGCTTTGTGAACTGCAATGCCACCGGCGCGATTACTGGTATTGGTAACGCCCTGCCACGCGAAGTATTGCAACTAGTGGCACTGAGCAAAAAAGCTGCAGCAGGCGATGCAAAAGCCCGCCGCCAAGCACGTGAACTTGAAAACGCATTGGCCGTGTTGTCTTCTTTTGATGAAGGTTGCGACCTAGTGTTGTACTACAAACACCTAATGGTGCTGAATGGCGACACCGAGTACACCCTACACTTCAACGAAACCGACGTGCTAAGCGATTCTCAACGTCGTTATGCTGAAACCCAGTACGCACTATTCCGCGAATGGTACAAAAACTGGTCTGCCGAGCAAAACGTTGCTTAAGGTAACGCACTAAAGAATAGGCGATGCCCACTGTGCATCGCCTTTTTTCTTTTCCCCACGCACAAATGGTTGTGAGTCTCTCTAGCTACCAGAAGGACAAAAAATGAGCTTAACCGGAAACATGTTGATTGCTGGCGCCGCCACACTGGGCGACAGAGAAGTGATTCAGGGCATTAACCCTGCTACCAACGAAAAACTCGCCCCAAACTACCCGGGCGGCAATGCCACCCACGTAGACGCCGCATGCGAAGCCGCTTGGGCAGCGTTTGATAGCTACCGCGAAACCAGCATCGAAACCCGCGCTGCATTTCTGGACGCGATTGCGGATGAAATTGAAGCAATTGGCGACGCGCTGATTGACCGCGCAGTGGAAGAAAGCGGATTACCCCGCGCCCGTATTCAAGGCGAACGCGGCCGTACTTGCGGACAACTTCGTACCTTCGCCCGTACCGTGCGTAGTGGCGAATGGCTAGACCCGCGTGTAGATAACGCCCTGCCAGAACGCCAGCCATTGCCAAGAGCCGACCTACGCCAACGCCAAGTGGCGGTTGGCCCTGTGGCGGTATTTGGTGCCAGCAACTTCCCGCTTGCTTTCTCTGTGGCGGGTGGTGATACGGCATCTGCCCTAGCAGCTGGCTGCCCAGTGGTGGTAAAAGCACATAGCGCCCACCCAGGCACCAGCGAGCTAGTCGGTAACGCCATTGCCCGCGCTGTTCAAAAAGCCGGTTTGCCAGCCGGTGTGTTCTCTCTACTATTTGGTTCTGGCCGTGAAGTAGGTATTACGCTAGTAAACAACCCAAGAATTAAAGCCGTCGGCTTTACCGGCTCGCGCAGTGGCGGCATGGCGCTATTACGTGCAGCACAAGCCCGCCCAGAGCCCATCCCTGTTTATGCGGAAATGAGCTCGATTAACCCGGTGTTTTTATTCCCAGCCGCCCTAAAAGCCAGAGCAGAAGCATTGGGCAAAGGCTTTATTGGCTCTCTGACCCTTGGTTCTGGCCAATTTTGTACCAACCCGGGCTTAGTGATTGCCTTAAAGGGTGCTGACCTAGACCGCTTTATGACGAGCGCCACTGAGACCATTGCCAATAGCCAAGCGCAAACCATGCTCACCCCTGGCATTTTTGCTGCTTACCAATCTGGCGTATCAGCCATTGAATCTCACGCCAGCAAAGTCGCCAATGGCCAAACCGCCACCGGCCCTAACCAGTGCCAGGCACAGCTATTTACCACCACTGCCGCAGAGTTTTTGAAGAATGAAGCACTGCAAGCAGAAATTTTTGGCTCTTCTTCGCTAGTGGTACAGTGCGACACCGAAGCGGAAATTCGCCAAGTGGCAGAGCATCTAGAAGGCCAACTGACCGCCACGCTGCAAATTGATGAAGCAGATATCCCGGCCGCAAAGCAATTAGTGCCAACGCTAGAAAGAAAAGCTGGCCGCTTGCTGGTAAACGGTTGGCCAACTGGCGTAGAAGTGTGCGATGCCATGGTGCACGGCGGCCCCTTCCCTGCTACGTCCGACACCCGCACCACCTCCGTCGGCACGGCAGCCATCTTGCGCTTCTTGCGCCCGGTTTGTTATCAGGACTTCCCGGACAGCCTGTTGCCAGACGCTATCCAGCACAGCAACCCGCTTGGATTACGTCGCTTGGTAGATGGGGTAAGAGAGGCTTGATGGTGGGCTGATCACCGATTGGCAGATGCTGACGTAGTTGGTGTTTGCTAAAAAGGTGCGCTAAATGCTTCGTCAATCCATGAAGCATTTAGCGCATTTTGTCTTTTATGGCATTGCCTATTCACTAGTGGCTGGCTGTGGCCGCGCTAAGGCTTGTAGACGATCTAGCCCGACAGGTTCTTGGTGCAATAAGGGAATCACGGCATATTGCTTAGCATGTACCGTCGCCACCAATTCGATTTCTTTCTGTTCATTCAATGCCCTTTGGCGTAGCAAAGGAGATTGCGAATATGAGGCTGCAACACTGTTATTTACCACCCACGCCCAAGGTTCAATCCCTGCACGTCGCAAGTCAGCTTGAAGGTTTGCCGCCTCTAAAACGGGTGTTGTTTCAGCCAATGTAACAATTAGCACCTTGGTTTGCTTTGGGTCTTGCAATTGCATCATCGGCGTCGTGAAATGCACGCCCGTGCCACCCATTTGTCGGCTGACTTCACGATGATAAGCGCCGGTGGCATCCAGTAGCAGCAAGGTGTGCCCGGTTGGGGCGGTATCCATCACGACAAACTTTTTACCCGCTTCACGAATCACTCTGGAAAACGCCTGAAAAACCGCGATTTCCTCTGTGCAAGGTGAGCGCAAATCTTCTTCCAGCAGGGCTCGACCTTGCGCATCCAGTTTTGCCCCCTTCGTGTTTAAGATATGTTGTCTGTATCTTTCTGTTTCTGCATGCGGATCAATTCGGCTCACCGTCAAATTCGGCAATGATCCAGAAAGGGTATCGGTGAGATGCGCCGCAGGGTCAGAGGTCGTCAGATGAACAGGTAATCCTCTTTGGGCAAGCTCCACGGCAACGGCTGCCGCCATCGTCGTTTTTCCAACGCCGCCCTTCCCCATCAGCATGATCAAACCATGCTCGTCCGCCGCAAGCCCATCCACCAGAGACGCCAAACTTGGTGCGTGGATTGCAACCGCCTCCCCCTGTAACACCGATTCACTAGGGTGAACATCCGTCAGTAGCAATTGATGAAGCGCATCCAAACCTACCAAATTAAATGCTTTTAATGGAATCTGATCACACGGCAGTGCTTTCAGTATATCTGGCATCTCATTTAGCGCGGCCAACTCGCGTTGGTGGATGGCGTTAGCGAGGACATCTTGCTTGGCTTCCGCTTCTGGCAACACCCCATTAATAATCAGGAATTGCTCTGATAACCCAATGGAGGCAAGCTCGTCATGCGTGCGCGCCACTTCGCGTAGGGTTGCCCGCTGCGCCCGCGCCACCAGCACCATTCGGGTTCGCGCAGGGTCGGCAAGGGCGGCAACCGCCGCTTTGTACTGTGCTCTTTGCTTTTCCAGCCCGGCCAATGGCCCTAAACAAGAAGCATCTCCTTTGCCTTCCTCAAGGAAACCACTCCATGCACCGGGTAATTGCAGCAAACGAATGGTATGGCCAGT
Source organism: Leeia speluncae (assembly GCF_020564625.1). Lineage (NCBI taxonomy): Bacteria > Pseudomonadati > Pseudomonadota > Betaproteobacteria > Neisseriales > Leeiaceae > Leeia > Leeia speluncae. The sequence goes on along the minus strand of NZ_JAJBZT010000006.1, from coordinate 76,245 downwards.
GGGCGCCGTATCGAAAATGATGTGCTGGTAATCTGCCGTTAATGCAGATTCCACCAGTAGTTCGGTAAACTCATCAAAGGCAGCGATTTCAGTCGTACAGGCACCAGACAGTTGCTCTTCAATCCCTTTGACAACTGCATCCGGCAATACCCCTCTGACCGGGCCAACAATCCTATCCCGATACACTTGCGCCGCTGCTTGCGGATCAATCTCTAGCGCAAACAGATTAGGCACTGCCGCAATAGCCTTAATATGATTGCCAATGCTTTCGCCAAATACCTGCCCCACATTAGAAGCAGGGTCTGTACTCACCAGCAACACCCGCTTGCCCTCGGCAGCCAGTTTGACCGCCGTTGCACAGGCAATCGACGTTTTGCCGACGCCACCTTTGCCGGTAAAGAAAAGATAGCGAGGTGGGCAATCCAGAAAGCGCATGGCAATCTCCTTAGTTAGCAGCAACTACTACCCGCACAGCAATTGCTTTGCGGTTTTGACTCGTTCACAAGATTAATGCCTGCCCAACGTGCTAATTCGCCACGAGTTGGGTAACGGCCAGCAAGGGCAACTTCACCATCTACTAAAATCAATGGCAATGCATCGGCGCCAGAGCGCTCTAAAAAGGCTTTCACCGTCGCATTTTCTGCAAATACAAGTGGTTGCTGAGCCAAATTAAATCGCTCGATCTGCGCGCCATTTTGTTTTGCCCAATCAACATCCGCAGCAAAAGCCACCAGCATCTGGTCTACATCTATACCACACACGCCAGTACTACAGCACAGCGCAGGGTCAAACGTCTGAATAGTTGTCATGTTTTTCTCTCTTTACTTTGATGTTGGGTAAAGTTGTTCCAGCGCTTTACGCTGATCCGGTTTAAGACTAATGAGGGGGCGAATACTCTTGGCCATTAACTCGGCCTCATCTAGCTGTTGGCAAACACCAAGCTCTAGCAGCACACCCACCGCTACCGTACCGGTACGCCCCTTGCCACCCCCACAATGAAAAGCGACTTTCTTACCATCACGATAAGCAGCAACCACGGTTTGTATTGCCTCTTGAAACAATTCAGACTGAAGCGCGCTTGCCCCATCGCCAAGGGGAATCTGCTGCCAGACCAGATGATCATTACTAGCTGCGCAACCGGTAGATTCTGCGCGTAAATCAACAACCACCTCGATCTGCTCTTCATCCGCCATCTGCTGAATATCATCAGCCCCACCAAAATAAATATGATCAGGAATCAATGCTTGATAAGGTTTTTGCATGGCTAGTCTCACTGTTTTGTCGATCTACAAATCAACTATACAAGAGTTGTTGAAATATTGAAATATAAATTTAGAAGCGACATCCATTCATCTACTTGGTCAGCTTAGGAAGATTGGGGATAGCCAAACCAACCGACGTATTGGTATGCGATGGTACTAGGCGGCCCCTTCCCTGCTACGTCTGACACCCGCACCACCTCTGTCGGCACTGCAGCTATCTTGCGCTTCTTACGCCCGGTTTGTTATCAGGACTTCCCGGATAGCCTGTTGCCAGACGCAATCCAGCACAGCTACCCGCTCGGCTTGCGCCGGTTGGTGGATGGAGTGAGAGAGGCTTGATAGTGGGCTGATTGTTGTTTGGCAGATGCCAGCAAGATTGGCGTCTGCTGAAGGTGTTCTCAGAATGCGCTGAAAGCCTTGTGGGTAAATGAGATTTTCAGCGCTTTTTTGGGGGATGCGAATAAGTAATGGTAGCTGTTGTTCAACCTAGCAGAACTTCATATCTTAGTTATGACGATAGTAACTTTCATGCTAGAAGCAGTCCAAGTGGAATTTAATCAATCTTAAGAGAGTTCACTTTCTCCCCGTATAGCGCAGAGTCTAATAGAGGATATCACTTGGTGTGTTACATAGCCATTGCACCGCGTTATCATCTGCAATGAGACCGCGAAAAAAGATTGAGTCCCAAGAGTTAGAGCCGGTTGTTTTTTGATAGATTTTGAGTTTGTTCACGATTTTCGCCATTGCATCTTTCTGTGTTGCGATTCCGCTTAATTCCGCGTGCATTTCCTTCCAAAGTTTATTGGCAAGCCATCTATTGAGCTTTTCTTTATCAAAACAAATCTCTATTTGACGCTCAAGACGCCTGATAATTTTTTGTGAAAATGGTCCAGGACAAGTTACGGGAACAAAGCTCACAGCAGAAAAAGGTGGAACAATGAGCACACTAAAGAGATTCTGAGTAAAAAGCATTTCCTCGTAGTACGGGTGTACTAATGTCATTTCTTCCATTGGAGCGTGAGCATGGTGTCCTCTCTTTGGGTTACAAATTGCACAAGTTGGAACAAGATTCCAACTAAGCAGTGTAAATTCTGGATAATGGGCTCTTGGGAGGTAGTGCTCTAATTGGCTGGGATTAGGCGATCCGCATAGCGGACAGTACGTCTGGTTTGGGGCATTGCGAAACTTGCCGATCCATTTCACTTCATATTTTTGAGTTTCACCTTGGTAAATATCATAAAGGGCATTACGCTCTGCTTCAGTTAAAGTAAGAGGAACAAGAGCAGCTGGATGCCCTTTATGAGCATGGTAGTTTAAATATGCATTTCGAAGCAATGGTACTGTGGTGGCCATTGCTGGTTTCTGGGTTTCTATCTGCTTTAATACACGGTTATTTGAAACGCGTATAGGTATTACATTACTCATTCAGCACCCGCTGCAGATTTATCCTTGTATAGCTTGCTCGCTACCTGAGAAAGCATTTCTGGGCTTACTAATCCAGCATATACCTGAATTAGCTCATCGATTGTTTTTCCCTCAGAGCCCATAATGCGCACAAGACGCTGATGAAATTTTTTTACATTTGAGTCCGCGAATATTGCTTGTGAGATGCTTTCAACACTTGCTCCCAGTGTTTTTAGAGATACAAATTTTTCAGATGGTATGCGGTTTTCATCGATGCTATATACGTGTGCGCAGTGGGTGGGTACTTCACGAATCACGTATGCTGAGTGTGTTGCAATTAAAGCAATTGAGTTTGTGGGCGTTAGTACGTCGTATAGCAAGTTCATGAAGTCACACACCAAATTGGGGTGCAAGTGGGTTTCTGGCTCATCGATGACTAGGACATATCCTGAATCGATAAAACTTAAGAGATTTAAAGCAAATCTGAAATACATTCGTTCGCCGGAGCTAGGACTTATTTCTTTACCCTCGCTTATAAAAGTCACTTCTCGGGATAGGTCGAGCATCCCAAATAGTTCAAGTGAGGACTGCTCCCCGATTGACAGGAGAGTCGCGGCACTCACCCACTTTAGTCCATCCAACGTAATCGCTCGTCCGTGGTTCACATCATCTAGCAAAGGCAAATATATATCTGAAATATTAATGTAACCATAAAGTGCCTTTTGGAAGATCTGCCAGCGGCTATTTTGCCCAATGAGGTCAGACGCACGCATGAGGTCAACAAGGAGACGAGTGGAAATGTTAGTCCCACCTTCCCGGATCTCAGATCTGTGTAGGTTGATGAGATAGTATTCAAATCGTGAATCACTCCGCACAGCTGTGGGAAAATTACTCTCTGCATCTGATGATATCGCTATGACTCGCGAATAGTCTTGTCCGTCAAACTTAAACAAATCATCTCGCGCGGTTGATTCAAAGTTGTCAATAAATGGCGGGACCGTCTCGTCCGATGCGGCTGAATTTCCAACCGCTAGGATAAACTCGCGAAGCAACCTACTTTTTCCGGTTCCATTTTGGCCAACAAGACAATGAATTCTGTCTGAAAGTAACTTATTATCGATGAAATCAACCGAGAGTGAATGCGGCTTACCTTGAAAACCTCGAAGAGGACATAGAAAGCTAAAGGAACTACGTGTATCCATTTTTTGGGGAGACTTGAAGCCCCCCATGAGGTATCGTTGCCCACGATGAATCCCTCGAAATGCAGATCCTGTCCGCATGACGCCAAGTTGAAATTGCAGGGTCTGCATAAGCAATTCAGTAAGAGGTTCAAAATGCTTATTATGTCGAAGAAAAACTAAATCGTTCATCTTCGTTAGAATCTCAGCACGAAGTTGCTGGTCATCCACTATTTCCGCAAGTTGGCGATATGCCGTTTCCCCTTGCAATAGCGTTATGAACCTAGGGTACTCATCATTAACAAGATCAGTCTCCGCATTTATCCATCCCTTGCTTGATATTGTTAGTTCTGCTTTGAGCCATTGATCGAAATTATTAGAAAGTACAATTTCCTTTCCATCATAACTTTTGATAGGAATGACTTGGGCTTGCAATTCAAGCGGCGTTTTTCCGTTGCCAAAATTGATATAGACATTTGCATGATAGTTGTAGCCAAAGTCATTCCAGCGAGTGTTTGTAGGCTGAAGCGACACACAAGGTTTCACCGTTTCACCATGTCCGCCCAAATTGAGTACTACCGTAACCATACTTTTTCCATCAGGATAAATGTAAAATTAAAGAGGATTTAACTAGCTGAATGTTTTGGTGTGTTGCCAAACCCATGAGAAAAGATCAAATGTACATGCTTCGCTAGCCCGTAAAGCGGCGCAAACTAGCAATGAAGATATCAGACAAAGGTTAACATCGGTGTTTATTTGATAGAGTTGTAGACCGCCTAGTACAAACTAGAAGAGACTGCGTTGGCTTTGTATGAGTTTTTTGTAGGCTCGATGCTTCTTCCCTTGTGGCATTTCATGTGTATTACCTCCATCAGTCTTATCTAGCACAGTGACAACGGAATAGCCTGTAATTTCAACATCACCAACTTCATTTAGCTTCTGATGAATTTGAAGAACGCAGTTGATGCTGCTTCCGTGCTGGAAAGCCACATTCTCTAAACGCACAGCGTTTTTAAACTCTGCATCGGTCATAGAAAAACTGATTGACTCACCTTCATAAATGCCTTTCCATTTATAGTTACCTTCCTTTAGGACTGGAGCAACTATCTCAATAGTAGCCCCATCGATAGTTTCTGTTGGAAAGCTGTTATCTGCCAATACGTAATTGTGGAAATCAGAGCGAGGAACCCAATGTTCCTGGACAACCTCTTTGTTTGCCGAATCTAAGGCAGAGAAGCCGACTGCAGTGACTTTGTCGTAGTTACTCAACTGTCGATAAAAGTTTGATCTTCGTGATTGAATCTTTAGATTAGACTCAACCGACTTAGCCGCTTTTTCAATAGTTTCAATTGCTGGATGACCGTCTTTCATTTCCTTCTTGAGTTTTTCGAGATTGATGCGCCGCTCTTCTATAGTTAGACGCTTCTCCTCGATTGTTAACTCTTGGATCATTTTCTCTCTTTCTTCCTTCTCTGGATCAGAGATAGGAATGCGACTCAGAACAGTACTTATAACTGAAATAATGATGGCCAGCAGGGTCAGGGTAGTATTAATTTGAACAGAATTTTCCCCATAAACCTTCCAGTACTCACGCAAACCACCATGCTCTTGGGGAATGCTCTCAATTCGAATCGAAGTCCCTAGTATTGTGCAGACCTCTTGGAATATTGCAAGTAGCTCGGTTTCGCATTTGTTGCGAATGAACGCATCCATCGAATGTGATTCGTTTGCTAAGTAGTAATGAATTTGAAAGCGATCTGCCTGCACCATATTTTATTCACATAGAGGATGGTCTAGTTAGTAAACAGACGAGGAATATAAACTTTTACAGATGTATATATTTTCTGACTTTAATTGGTTCACATATTATAACTAATACATAATACCTGAAATTATAATTTATTTACTAAAGTAGCAATACGAACGTTGACGTATTATGTGCACTCCGACTTCAAACAAATGACGGGGTGCAATAAATTAAATATATGCACTTACAAATCAATAATATTTACCCCTAGCAAGAACAATTGAACAGGACAATCCTTGACTGCTTTATGCTATGAATATTATTTCATCCAATTACATGTAGACCGCCACTCTGACTTGGTCTAAAAAAACAAAACGCCCATCTTCGGGCGTTTTGTTTTGCGACTCTAAAACCACTACTACCCTACTTCACGCCGGGCTTAGCTCTGGCAAAAAACAGTATTGGCCTTTGAAGTACAGCAGTGGTTGTGCATCGGCGACTTTGGTTTGTCCCATGCTTTTTACTTCACCAATCACAATCAGGTGATCACCGGCTTCGTGTTCGGCGTAGATTTCGCAATCTAGCCACAGCAGCGTATCGGCAATAATCGGGTTGCCTAATTGAGAATTGTTAATTTTAATGCCGCTGAATTTATCTGCGCCTTGGCGGGCAAATTGGTTAGAGATGCTTTCTTGTTCGCTGGTCAGTACATTCACGGCAAAGCGCCCTGCCTGACGAATCTTTGGATAGCTAAAAGAAGTCTTCATCACACTAAAAGACACCAGTGGTGGCGTGGTAGACACGCTGTAAAACGACTGGCAAGTAAAACCAACTGGCTCACCCTCTAGTTGCGAGGTGATGATGGTGATGCCAGATGCGTAGTGCCCGAGCGCTTCGCGAAAACGTTTTGGCTCGATGGCAGTACTAGGATGCGACATGGTGAGTCCTAACTAATAGATACATCTCAAAAACACGTGAAGGCAAAGTAGCCCGATTGGGTGATGCAAACTCAGTAAACCGTGCTACTTTGCTAAACGACATTGCACTAGTTAGAGAGTTCTCTTCGGACGATTTCTGCACCTGCACTTAAAGCATTTAACTTTGCACGCGCTACACGACGAGACAAAGGCGCCATGCCGCAGTTGGTACAAGGGCAAAGCTTGTCTGCATCGACAAATCGTAACGCATTACGCAGTGTATTTGCTACTTCTTCTGGTGTTTCAATGGTATTACTGGCCACATCAATGGCCCCCACCATGACTTTTTTACCACGAATGAGTTCGAGCAAGTCCATTGGTACACGAGAGTTCTGACACTCTAGGGAAATAATGTCGATATTAGACGCCTGTAGTTTGGGGAAAATCGCCTCATATTGTCGCCACTCCGACCCCAATGTTTTTTTCCATTCGGTATTGGCCTGAATCCCGTAACCGTAGCAAATATGGACGGCGGTTTCGCACTTTAGGCCTTCAATGGCACGTTCTAAAGTGGCAATACCCCAATCGTTTACTTCATCAAAAAACACGTTAAAGGCGGGTTCGTCGAACTGGATAATATCGACGCCTGCGGCTTCTAGCTCTTTTGCTTCTTCATTCAAAATTTTGGCGAATTCCCACGCCAATTTTTCGCGGCTTTTGTAGTGGGCGTCGTATAGCGTATCAATCATCGTCATCGGGCCAGGTAGCGCCCATTTGATTGGCTGATTGGTTTGCGAACGCAAGAATTTTGCGTCGTCTACAAACACGGATGTTGGGCGGCTAACCGCACCGACCACCGTTGGTACGCTGGCATCGTAACGATTGCGGATTCTTACTGTTTCGCGTTGGGCGAAATCCACGCCATCTAGATGTTCGATAAAAGTGGTGACAAAGTGCTGACGGGTTTGCTCGCCATCGCTCACGATATCGATGCCTGCTTGTTGTTGCTCTTGCAAAGACAAGCGAAGCGCGTCTTGTTTGCCATCGATTAGTTCATCGTCTTGCAGTTTCCAAGGCGACCATAGTTTTTCTGGCTCTGCTAACCAAGACGGTTTTGGCAAGCTACCTGCGGTAGACGTAGGCAATAATTTTTTCATCTTAACTGACCTTATTCTTCTATTTTTATGGGATTAACGTGCGTAGTTGGCAGACCATTGCTCAAGAATGGTGTGGTACGGTTTGATGAAGTGTTCTTCTGCAAACCGGCCCTGCTGCACAGCTAAACGGCTGCGTTCTTCACGGTCATAAACAATCTTGGTTAAAGAGTGGTCCTGATTTCTCAAGTTTGGCTGATACAACGCGCCAGCCGCTGCATGGGCGTTATAAATTTCAGGACGATAAATTTTCTGGAAAGTTTCCATGGTGCTAATGGTGCTGATCAATTCCAGATTGGTGTAATCATTCAGCAAATCGCCATAGAAGTAGAACGCAAATGGCGCAACGCAGTTAGCAGGCATAAAGTAACGCACTTCCATGCCCATTTTCTTGAAGTAGCTCTCGGTGAGCGAGCACTCGTTAGGTAGATATTCCACCCCTAATACCGGGTGCTGGTTTTCGGTGCGGTGGTAGGTTTTATTATCGGACACGCTGAGGCAAATCACCGGTAATTTGGCAAAGTGCTTCTTGTATACTTCCGAGCGAACAAAGTGCTGGAATAATTTACCGTGTAGATCACCAAAATTTTCCGGGATGGTGAATTGTGCTTGGTTTTTATTGTGCTCTAGCAGCAAGACGCTGAAATCGTAGTCGCGAACATAAGAAGAGAAGTTATTCCCCACGATGCCTTCGATGCGCTCGTTGGTTTTCTTGTCCAGAATATTGGTTTTTAGGATTTCGATGGCGGGGAAGGTTTCGCCATTGCCTGCCGCTACATTCATATCAACAGAAATAATTTCTAGCGATACCGAGTAACGATCGCCTTTTGGGTTATCCCAATTTGCCAAGGCATTAAAGCGGCTATCAATCATCCGTAGTGCATTGCGCAGGTTTTCTTGACGCTGCTGGCCTCTCGCCAAGTTGGCAAAGTTGGTCGTCAGACGGGTGCTGTCTGCGGGTTGGTAATGTTCATCAAACGTGATGCTCTTGATCGTGAATTGGAAATCGTTGCTCATGGTTATCTCTCATATTTTAATGTTGGATCCACTCACGAGATTCACTGTTGAAATCAGGTGAGTGGCGGGTTTCTTTTGTATGAGAGCATCCTACCGTCTACCAATCATGAATAAAAATGGTATTATTTCATTAATCCATGAATATTATTCACACATAAAACATCATGCCCATTTTAGAACGCATCCATCTCGCCATTATTCGTGAAGTTGATCAGCACGGTTCGTTAACCGCAGCGGCAGATCGGCTTCACCTGACGCAATCGGCACTTAGCCATACCATCCGCAAACTAGAAGACCAACTGGGTGTGTCTATCTGGCGGCGCGAAGGCAGAAGCTTGATCCCAACCCAAGCGGGGGAATACCTACTAGCAGTGGCTAACCGGCTTGTCCCGCAACTGGCGCTGGCCGAAGAACGACTACAGCAATTTGCCAAAGGCGAACGGGGGGCACTAAGAATCGGGATGGAATGCCACCCGTGTTATCAGTGGCTATTAAAGATTGTGTCGCCGTACTTGGCAGATTGGCCAAGTGTGGATGTCGACGTGAAGCAGAAATTCCAATTTGGCGGGATTGGCGCATTGTTTGGCTACGAGATTGATATTCTGGTCACGCCAGACCCGCTCTATAAACCGGGGCTGCAATACCAACCGGTTTTTGATTATGAACAAGTGCTAGTCGTCAGCACCAATCACCCGCTTAGCCAAGTGGACTATGTACGGCCAGAGCAACTCACCGAAGAAACGCTGATCACCTACCCGGTAGAAACCGATCGGCTAGATATCTACAGCCAATTTCTGATGCCTGAAGGCATTAGCCCCAAGCGTCACAAACCCATCGAAACCACCGATATCATGCTGCAAATGGTGGCAAGTGACAGAGGCGTCACCGCCCTGCCCCGCTGGTTAGTAGAAGAATACGCAGAGAAGCTAAACATTAAAGCGGTAAGGCTGGGGCCAAAAGGCATTGCGAAACAGATTTTCTTGGGTACAAGAGAAGGAGATGCCAATATTGATTATCTGAGTGCATTTGTGGAATTAGCAAAAAATAACCGAGCGTTTCCTACGGAATAGATTTAACAATTAAATCATCAAGCAATTCGCATACGCCAATAGAATAAAGAGGGAGTTACGTGTTAATCTAGGTAAAAATCAAACTGGATTACACCATTGAATTACCCTCTTATTCTTGCCATTGCTAGTTCGTTTTTTTTGCAATCTACCGCTTATGCTGAAATGTATAAATGCAAAAATGCACAAGGCAAAACCACCTATACCGATTTACCCTGCCAGAAATTAGGTGCGACTACGGTAAAAGCCGTTGAAGCCCCAACGACGAGTGGTTTATATGATGGTGAAGCCATAAAAAAATCGAAAAATGGCTATTTAAATTCGCCAGCAAAACCGACCACTACTTATACCCAACCTGCTGTCACCACGACTTATCAAGTAGATGGAAAAACAACGTCAGAGAAGGAATACCACGCAGCTATCTGCAAGGGTTATCGGCAAAGACTTGAAAATGTTGAAAATAGACTCCGAGCGGGCTACAAAGCATGGGAATCTGATTATTTACACAAAGAACAAAAATATTACTGGGACAAAATAGTTGCAGAATGTAAAACGGGAGAAGGGATATAACGCCCCTTCCCCTTTTTGCGTATTAGCGAATTTGCTAATTAACGCGATGAAGAGGCGGCTAACTTTAAGCCAAACGCAATAAATACAAAGCCAGTTAGTCTATCTAGCCATTTCACGGCAGCTGGTCGGCGTAAAAATTGCCCTAATGGAACCGTCGCCATAATTAAGATAGCGAACCATGCAAATGATAATAAAACATGGACGCACGCCAACATAAATGAATAGGCAGCAATATTCGCCCCGGCTGGGACAAACTGCGGCAAAAAGGTAATATAAAAAACGCCGACCTTAGGGTTAAGAATGTTTGTAATGAAGCCTTTTAAAAAAGCTTCTCGGCTACTGGTTTTTCGGTTCTGTTCTTCATCTACGCTGATTTTTTGTCTAGGGGCACGTAACAATTTGATTCCTTGTAGGACCAAATAGCCGGCACCAACAAATTTCACGATGTTATAAGCGACTTCTGAGGCTTGCAGAATTGCGCCCAACCCTAGCGATACCGCCGCTCCCCAAATTAAACATCCCAGCACCACGCCTAAGCCAGCCATTGCAGCTGGCTTTCTGCCACCCATCGTCGCGGCACGCAGCACTAATGCGGTATCTACTCCAGGCGTAATCGTCAGGACAAAAGCAGCGGCGATAAAAGCAAACAATAAAGGAATGTCGATCATGTTGGGATTGCCTTTAAGAAGGTCGATGGTTGCTTCACTATGGATGATTGTAATTGGATAGCAACTAATTTTGAAATACGTATTCCCACGAGGAAATATTCATACAGAATTGCCGTTAAAAAAAGGAAAACACTCAAAAATACCCTATCCACATATACCCCATTTTCATAACCAAATACCCCAGCATTTTTTACTCCTTGCATCTCGATCATCCCTTTCTACAATCAAATTAAGGGCACGTAGATTCGTTATTTAACATCCGGAAAATTATAAAAACGTTTGGGAAATTTTCATCTTGATGAGTTGGAGATGAGCGCATGAAGATCGATCGTTTTTCCTACTTACCTACGGTGATACGTGCCTGCCTGCTAGGGTGTGCTCTTTTTTTGTTGGCTAGTTGTGGTCTGGTGAAACAAAGTTGGAATCAATCGCAATCTAGACAGATGGGCGAGGTTTCTGGCGCGGTGTATGTTTCTCATGGCGAGAAAAGCCACTTGGTGGTTGTGGCGATGCCTTCAGAGCAGACTCATTCTGCGCCGCTACGCGAATATCAGCTTTTAGATGGCCCAGGAAATTATGCGCTAGCATTAGCGGCGGGCAATTACCTGCTATTTGCGTTTGAAGATAGTAATCAGAACCTGACTTTTGATCAGGATGAATTGCATACGCGTGAATCCGTCCCCCTTAGCATTCAAGCCGGTAAAACCATCCAACTCCCTCCCCTATATGTAGAAGATAGCCAAACCCCACCGGCAAATCAGGAAACCCAGCTTGCGGCAAGGTCATCTACTCGTTACCAAGCCACCAATGCTGGTGCCATTGCGAAACTGTCTGACTATGTCTTTTCTACCGAGTATGCGGCGGATAAAGGGTATTGGGAGGGATTAAAATTTAATCAGGAAGTTGGCAATAACATCTACTTTCTCGATGCATTTGACCCTAATCGCATCCCCGTTTTATTTCTGCACGGCGTACGCGGTAGCCCGCAAGATTTAGCTTTCTTGATGAAGTCAATCGACCAGAAAAAGTATCAGCCTTGGGTGTATTACTATGCTTCTGGCCCCTCTATGCGGTTGGCGAGTGAGGCGTTGCATCATAAATTATCTGAATTGCAATCGAAATATCACTTTCCGAAAATGCATTTGGTTGCATATAGCGCAGGCGGGCTAGTGGCAAGGGATATGCTGATTCAGCATGGAGAGGCGCACCGGTACATTCAATCTTTCATCTCCATTTCTACCCCATGGGGTGGTGAGAAAATGGCAGAAAATGGCGTGAGATACTCCCCTGTTGTGCTCCCTTCTTGGGTGGAAATGCAGCCAAGTGGTGCATTTATACAATCGCTATTTGCCAAGAAGCTACCTAGTTGGATTGATTATCACCTTCTGTTTAGTTATCAAGGAAAAACGAATCGCAACGGCGACAATACAGATGGGGCAGTCACACTCGCGAGTATCTTGGATAAACGCGCGCAAAACGAAGCAAAAACCATCTTTGCCTTTAATGAAAACCATGAAAGCATTTTGCAAGATCAGTTGGCTTGCGACAGAGTGAATGATTTACTAGACCAAGCAGATAATGAGGATGACCTCATTGCAAGAGGTAACCTGCAATTAGAATTAAAATCTTTTACCCCATTACAGCTAGTGGCTATGGGGGTAGAAATTACGCTAAAAGATCAAGCAGGCCATCGTACTACGCTGCCAATCTACCCCGGCCTAACCAGCCAAACCATCCCGCAATTGGCGGTTGGGGAATATCAGATTATTACGCGGTCTAAACAGGGAAATAGCGAGCAAGTGATCTCTGCCCCAGTTATCAATGGCAGAACCACACAGATTGAAATACAGATGAGTGGCGGACTGATTAAAACCGCGTTAAGGATGGCTTCGCCAGATGCCACGCACATGACATCTCGTTAAGAGATCATCCATGCCGCTATCTATTTTTAGATGTATAGCGGCATGGATGACATAGGTAGTCAGATGATCTGATTACGCAAATACAAAATACTTACGAACGGTTTCTACCACTTCCCAAGTACCTTTCATGCCAGGTTCGATCACAAATACATCGCCTGCTTTCAGGTGTTTTGGCTCTTCGCCTTCTGGGGTGATGATGCAATAGCCATCTAAAAAGTGGCAGAACTCCCACTTTTCGTAATTCACTTCAAACTTACCAGGGGTACAAATCCAAGTGCCCATGATCTTGCTACCATCTTTAGATAGGTAAGCATTAAGGTTCACCGTATGTGGGTCGCCGCCAATACGCTTCCATTTAGTTGCATCCACAACCGGTACCGGGCAGGTTTCACGCAATACAGTAATAAAGTCAGACATATTTGCTCCATCTTATTCAGTGAAAGGATGAAGGCAATTATAGGTAGGCTAGAGGGGTGGAATTGTCTGGTTCCGACCTAGATTGGCAAGCAAAGAGAAACTTAGCGATTAGAATAAAACGAGTTTCTGCCAGCCTTTTTCGCGAGGTACAGCATTTCATCCGCTTTCCCGACAAGCTTGTCTGCATCTTGTCTAGATTCAGGGATGGTGCTGGCAACGCCAATACTAATGGTAACGACTTCTGCGGCTTCAGAATCTGGGTGCGGCAAGGCCAATTGCCGAATTTCTTCGCACATTCGGCTAGCGACCAATTCAGCAGCAAATAAATCACAATTCGACAAGACGCAGCAGAATTCTTCACCACCAAAGCGGCTAACAATGTCTCGTGGCCGTTTGACAGATAAATTTAAGCTTTGTGCGACTTGCTTTAGGCATTCATCGCCCTGCAGATGGCCGAAATGATCGTTGTATCGTTTAAAGAAATCCACGTCGATCATCAACACAGAGATGGGTCGTTTTTCGCGAAAGCAGTCTAGGTAAAAGACTTCTAAATACTTATTTAGCCCAAGTCGGTTATAAAGCCCGGTTAGACCATCTAGTAAAGTTGCTCGACGAAGTAGATCGGATTGCAATTTATTCACCAAATGGGTGAATACACGCGCTTTCGTCACTTTGGCATGAATGGGCTTCGTTATAAAGTCTACCGCCCCTTCATCAAACGCATTTTCTTCACTTTCAATATCGTTATTGCCGGTCAGAAAAATGGTCGGGATATCGCTCGTTGCAGGGGTATTTTTCAGTTTTTTTATTAACTGATGCCCATCCATTTTGGGCATATTAATATCAAGCAAAATCAAATCTGGCAACACATCCATTGCAATCTCGAACGCTTTTTCACCATCTAGTGCCATATAAACTTGGCAGGTATCTTGAAAAAGTTCTCCAAGCATGATGATGTTCGCAGGAACATCATCTGCTATTAAAAGCTTGGGTTTTGTGCCGATTTGAGCAATCAGCTGCTCGATTTTGCTATGCATTGTTAACTTCTTTTACGGTCTTTTAATAGGCTAAGTGCCGCATCAAACTGTAAGATGCTGACGGAACTCATTGCTTGCTGAAGTGTTTTATCTGATGAGTCGATTAATCCGGCCAGCTCTTCTGCTAGCTTTAAAGCTTCGAGATTATTATTTTCTAATAAGACGACTAGTGATGCTATTTTTTCCTCTACTTCACTAGAGCTTAGACTACTTTTCTCTGTCTTGTTAGATTTTTGTTTGGTTTTAATGATTGGATCTAGTTGTTCAAACAATGCGTTAACAGAATCTTCAATTAGGCTCGTCGTCTTTTCTATATCTATCTGTGTAAATAAACTGGCCGCCGTTTCTTTATTGTTTTTAGCGAGCTTTTCATTCTCTGAAGCGAGTTGGCTAAGTTCACTCGCCCCAATGGTAGCGGCCACCCCTTTTAACGCGTGCCAGGCACCTGCCATCAAATGATGGTGATTATTCTCAATCGCAAACACCACGTCACCTAGTAGCTGATCTTTCGAGCTAACAAACGATTCTAATGTACGCAGATAGATGTTTGCATTATGTCCATATCTACCCAAAATCGTTTTAATAGGTTCAATCAATCCTCGTTGGGATGCGTTCTCTTCTACTTCCTGTGGCTTACTTAGCGATTTTGTATTCGCAATTGGCGCAACAAGATGAGTGTATTTCGAAACCACCGAAACCACCTGCTCAATATCAATTGGCTTACCAATATGGTCATTCATGCCCGCATTCAGGCAATCCACCTTATCGGACAAGGCCACATTCGCTGTCAATGCAATAATTGGTATCTCTTGATTAAATTCGCGAATCCGTCTGGTTGCCTCATAGCCATCCATATCCGGCATTTGAACATCCATCAAGATGAGATCAAACGTTTCGGCCTGCAATAGCTTATCAATCGCGATTTCCCCGCCCTCTGCCAGGGTAACAATCGCGCCTTCACCTTCGAGCAGCTCACTCGCTACTTGGCGATTCAATGGGTTATCTTCCACCACCAGAATACGAACATTTTGTAAGGAGGTGGTATTTGGAATGGCAGAGAAGAGTAGCGGGCTAGCCTCTCCTTGAATAATGGCTACTGCATCAAGGAATTGCTGCGGCGTAAATGGCTTGGTTAAATAACCATCAAATGGCGCACTACCAGAGCCTTCTAGTTCAACAAAGGCTTCTGTGCCATGCGCGGTACTCATGACAATATGCGTAGTTGCGCCAATCTCAGGGAGGGCCTTTATGGCGTAGGCGGTTTCAATGCCATCCATCTCTGGCATCTCCCAATCCATCAAGACCACATCAAATGGGTGCCCATCTTGATAGGCAGACTGCAACATATCTATCGCCAATCGCCCAGAATGTGCAATGGCCGCGCCTTTCCACTCTTTTGGAAGGCAACTCATTAACACGCCTGCGGTAAGCGTATTGTCTTCCACAATCAACACTTTCAAGAGTGGTTTTGCTAAGACATTCAGATTTAAGATGGACGCTCTTGTACCAATCGGTAGGGTTAACTCAAACCAGAAAGTACTACCTACGCCAACTTCGCTACGAACTAGCAATTCCGCATTCATCTGATCAATTAGGCGCTTACTAATCACCAAGCCTAAACCTGTACCACCATATTTGCGCGAAGTAGAGGATTCTGCTTGAACAAAACTTTGGAAGAGTCGTTGCAATTGCTCTTCAGAGATACCAATCCCCGTATCAACGACCGAGAACCGCATTTTTGCCTGTTGGCTGTCTGATTTAAGTAGTTCTACCGCCACACTGACAGAACCTTGTTCGGTGAACTTAATGGCGTTCCCAGCTAAGTTAATGAGCACCTGCTTAATGCGGACAGAGTCTCCAATCAAGTTAAGCGGTACTTTAGGGTCAATCGCATATAGCACCTCGATTGGCTTACCGCCTTGGTAGGCCACCAACACATCCGCTAATTCTCGAAGTAGGGTTTCTAGAGAGAACTCTTCATTCGCTATCTCCATTTTCCCTGCTTCAATCTTAGAGAAATCGAGAATATCGTTTAATAGGTCAAGTAGGGATCGTGCAGAAGAACGGGCTTTGGTGGTGTAGTCTGCTTGCCTTGCCGTTAACTCTGTTTTTTGTAGTAGTTGTAATAGCCCTAATACGGCATTTAGCGGGGTACGGATTTCGTGGCTCATATTGGCCAAGAATTGGCTTTTAGCAATACTACCTTGCTCTGCTAGTTGCTTAGCCTCTAATAGTGAAGACTCGTAATTACGTTCTTTGGTGATATCAATGTTAATCCCCACTACCGCAATCGCATCTTGGTTTTGGCTATCATGCACTACATAAGAAAGCGCTTTTAGGGTTCGCACCTCGCCGGTTGGCAGCACAATCCGGTATTCAAGATCCATTCCCCCTTCACCGGTTAAGGCTGGCTCAAAACTAGCGGTGACCATTTGGTAATCATCGGGGTGGATTCTGGCAAACCAGTTTTCTTGAGTTAACTCTTGCGGAGTTAAAATGGTGTGATAGCCGTAGATGTTAAACATCTCATCATTCCAGCTGAGTTGCTGGCTATGCATATCCCATTCCCAAATGCCTAGTTTGGCAACTTTGGCGGCTAGCTCCATTTTTTCAGCGACTTTCACCAGCATCGCTTTTTGTTCTTGCTCTTGGGTAATATCAATGGCAACGCCTAAGTAACCAATAATCTTACCGCTAGAATCCTTATTTGCTGTAACACACAGCATGACCTTTATGTGAGAACCATCTTTACGCACATAGGTCCACTCACGGTTTTCCGCGCCTTCTAATTCTGGGATATGGACAAATGCTCTAAACCCTTCGATCGTTTCACCAAATTGCTCGGATAATTCATTTCCGCGTTCAATCACTTCATTTCTGAGGTGCACAACGGCTGGTGTTACCTTGCCCACCATTTCTTCTTCGGTATAACCCAGCATCCGCTGCGCGCCCGTATTAAAGACGGTGATTACCCCTTCTAAATCGGTCGCGATAATCGAAATCTCAGAGGCTGCGTTCAACACACCTTGGAACTGAGCGTTCAGGCGTTGAATACGCTCGTCTTTTTGGCGGCGTTCTGTCGTATCAATTCCAATAAAAAAGTAACGAAGATCGTATTTTTGGTTACCCGGCAAAGAGGCAATCACGGCATCAAACCAAACCTCATGTCCATCTTTAGAACGTGTACAAAACTCGCCATGCCATGCGCCATTTTCTGCAACGTCGGTCCACAAATCGTCCCAGAAGTTGACAAGATGAACATTGGCGCCAATCCGCTGCAATGATTCGCCAATCATTTCCTCTCTAGAGTAGCCCAGCACATTACATAAGACTTCGTTCACGTCGAACATCACACCTGCTCGGTTCGTCATTGCGTAGAAAAACTGGGATTTAATCGTGTCTAACAACACCGCATTTTCACGGTTAGCCAAAGTGAGTTCTTTGGTTCTTTGCGCTACTTTATACTCAAGCTCTGCATTAATCTGCGCAACTTTTTGTTCGGCTGCTTTTTGATGAGTAATGTCTCTCGCGGTTTTAGATGCACCAATAATACGGCCATACTCATCAAAGATGGGTGCCACGGCAATAGATACCGGTAGTAAAGTTCCATCTTTTCTTCTGCGGGTCGTTTCAAAAGGAGGAAGGATTTTCCCACTTCGGACTTTATCCAGAATCTCACTCTCTTCGCCCAACATTTCGTGAGGAATAATCAGTTTTGCAATCGAGTTCCCAATAGCTTCTTCAGCTGAGTAGCCAAATAGTTTTTCTGCACCCGCATTCCAAGAAATCACCCTGCCGTCTAAATCTTTACCAATAATCGCATCTGTCGAGCTATCTACAATTGCCGCTAATTTGGATTGCCCTTTCAAAACTAACCGTGCTTTCCATTGTGCGGTTTGCCAGCTAAACCAACCCAACGCAGATAAGATAGATAAAATTGCCCCAATCCCAGCAATCCCTGCAATTGAAGGTAAGTTTAACCGCTTAATAAACAGTGGTTCTGCATGATAAATGATGCGCCAATCTCGGCTAAATACACTCACCTGCTTCGTAAACGTATCGCTTCCTGCAAAAAACAAGCTCTGATGCTCGCTCTGATTTTTATGAGTGGAGAGATAAAAACGTGAAGGATTGGCCTCATCAGTCACATCGATAATTTCAACCTGTTCTTGATTCGGGTCGATATCAATACCTTGCAAAATATCGGCTATCGATAATGGGGCATACGTCCAGCCTTTTAGTTTGGCGAGTCGTTCCGCTTCCGTCGCAGGAACATTAGCCTCTCCGTAGTAAGGTAACATTAAAAGAAAAGACTGTTTCTTTGCCCCTGTTTTTTGCACCAAGGTGATTGGCCCGGTTAGTGCTAATGTACCCGTCTTCATAGAATACATGGCGGCACGATGTCGGTTAGTTTCAGATGCAACATCTAACCCGAAAGCCGCTTGATTACGTTCTTTGGGACTTACATATTCAATAATAAATTTTTCCCCATTATGTGGGGAGAGCATTCTGATTGCGAAATTTGGCCGGCCATCCGCCTTCATTCTGGCAATAAAAGCGGCTTCGTCAGCCGCAGGCACACGGATGATATATCCTATGCCCATTGCGCCAGGGAATTCTGCCTTTAAATCTCGGGTTGCTGAATAACGCTCGAACTCATTGAAGGTAATGTCGGATTTCCCCGATGCAGCAATTGTCCCTCGTAGGCCTCGTAAACCATATTGAAACTTGAACACTTTATCCCGGGACTCATCGAGAATATGCTCCGCACGTTTCTCTACTGCACTGATGATCACACGCTCTTCGTAACGCATCATCAACCACACTAGCGAGCCAGTCAGCATAAGACCAAGTAATAATACAATCGCCCCTTGCTTGATCGGAGACATCACCAAATTTCGAATTGCTTTTGTCATGTTTTGCATTCCGCCCTATTCGTTCGATTGCACTAACGATGCAATAAACGCTTTTGCTGGTTGTGGTCTGCCATAGTAGTACCCTTGCA
The DNA here is from genome assembly GCF_020564625.1 of Leeia speluncae. Taxonomy (NCBI): domain Bacteria; kingdom Pseudomonadati; phylum Pseudomonadota; class Betaproteobacteria; order Neisseriales; family Leeiaceae; genus Leeia; species Leeia speluncae. The sequence goes on along the minus strand of NZ_JAJBZT010000006.1, from coordinate 56,880 downwards.
TGGTGGTACAGCCCAACCGTTTTAATTCATTTGCAATTTCTTTGGTTTCGACACCTTCTGCCACCAAATCAATTTTTAAGCTGCCTGCCATCCGAATTATCGCCTCGACAATACCGTGATCACTTTCATCGCGAAGCATGTCGCGCGTAAATCCTTGGTCAATTTTGAGTACATTAATAGGGAAACGTTTTAAATAGGTTAAGCTCGAATACCCCGTGCCAAAATCATCAATAGCAATCGACACGCCCATTCCTCGTAATTCTTTTAGCACAATCAGCATGTTTTCTAAGTTACAAACCAATACGCTTTCTGTAACTTCTAATTCTAATAACGATGGGCTAAGCCCGGTTTCCCGCAGCATCGCATTAATAAAACAAACAAAATCTGCTTGCGCAAATTGAATGGCAGACACGTTCACTGCTACTTTTAGGTTGGGGCTTAACGCTTGCCAAGCGAGACAATCTTTACAGGCTGTTTTTAAAACAAAGGCTCCAATTCGATTGATCAAACCAGTTTCTTCTGCCAGAGGAATAAAACTAAGCGGCGAAATGAGGCCCCCTGTTTCATCGCGCCAACGCACCAAGGCTTCTGCGCCGATAATTTTTTCTTCGGTTGTGCAATATTTTGGCTGATAGAACACTTCAAACGAATTAGACTCTATTGCTGCGCGCATCCGCATTTCTAGGTCATGTTTGGTTTTTAAACCTTCTTCAATTTCATGGGCAAAAAAACTAAACTTATTTTTACCGGCGGCTTTAGCGGTATACATGGCTGAATCAGCGTGGCGATACAATGCCTCGATGTCTTCTGCATCATCTGGGTAAATACTCACGCCTAAACTAGCAGATAAATTAAAGCGTTTATCACCAACCAAATACACGTCTGACAAGGTCGCTAAAACCGATTCGCAGAATTGCCCTACCATATCTACATCATGCACTTCATGTAGCAAGATCAGAAACTCGTCCCCCCCTTGCCGGCAGACAGTTTCCCCTCTGCCAATCGCGCTCTTTAGCCGCAGTGCCACTTTCTGCAAGATTAAATCCCCAACAGAATGGCCAATCGAATCATTAATCATTTTGAAGTTGTCTAAGTCTAGCATTACCAATGCCACGCGGTGTTTATGTAGCGCCGCAATCTCTATGGCATTCTCAGTTCTATCCCTTAGCAAGACTTTATTGGGTAAATTCGTTAACGAATCATGATTCACAATATGCGTCATTTGTATCGCTAACTGTCTAGCCACGCTCACATCATGAAACACAATAATGGCACCAATCACATCTCCATATTGGTCGAAAATAGGGGCAGCTGCATCTTCCACATTCAGACGCTCACCATCTGCACGAGCCAAACAGGTGTCTATTGCCATTCCCACAGGGCGTTTCTCAATGAGACTCACTCGGATAGGGTTTTGCAATACACGAGAAGTCTGACCTACATATAAAGGCATCACTTCTTCAATTGCTCGACCACAATATTTGCTCGCCATCCGGCCGGTCATCTGCTCGGCAGCAGGGTTCATGTAGGTGACAATCCCATCGGCATCCGTCGCGATCACGGCATCGGCAATCGACTCCAGCATCACACGAATGCGTTCTTTTTCGCTTCTTAGGGCATCTTCCGCTTGCTTTCTAGCGGTAATATCATTCAGCAACATTAGATAGCAAGCCTGCTCGCCTTCACCGCACTGCTGGGTGAGAATGGTCACTTCTACATAGCGTAAAAAGCCTCTGGGCGAGCGCATAGAGGTATCAAACGTCACTTTTCCGCTTTCCTGCAAAGCGGGTAACACTTTTTCTACTTGCTCATGAAAGCGTTCACCAAACGCTTGTCCTATTTTTTGGCCAATTTGCTGCTCTACCGCACCAGCAATCCAAGCCCCTTCCCTATCATTGGAATACAAACACAAAAACTGATGATCCCAATGCGCAATAAAAACAGGCAGGTTGTAAGCAATATCAGACAAATTCTGCTGAGAGGCCGCTAATTGCTTGGTTTTAGCTTGCAGGGATAGATGGGTAGAGACACGCGCACGTGCAATGGGATGGTTAATCGGTTTATGCAGAAAATCTGCCCCACCTAAACGCAAGGCTTCAATTTCTTTCTCTGGCTCGGTATGGGAAGTAATAAAGATAATGACAGAGTTTGCCATGCTAGGCATCTCGCGTAGCGCTTGGCAAACCTCATAACCATTCATGCCAGGCATTTCAATATCCAGTAACACCAAGTCTGGTTTTTTGGATTCCGCGATTACTAATGCTTGTGCGCCACTCGTTGCAAAAAATAACTCACCTAATCCGGAAATGGCTTGCTCAATCGACAAGATATTACTTGGCTGATCGTCCACAATTAAAATGGTGGGTAGAACAGAGGTATCCGTCACAAACATGAATAAGAAGCTCCGAAGCTAGCCGCGCTACCGGCAGTTTAGGGAATCGATATTTCATTCTAGACGATTTAAATTTTTTAACACCTTGTAGTTCAGTAACTAGCAGGCGCCAAGCCACTGGTGGCCGATTGCTAATCATTCAAATTGGATACAATTTTTTGCTGACCCGCCCATTTCAATGGGGACTACATCGACGGCCTCTTTCAAAAAAGAAGCCCATCTCTCTCAAAAACATTCAACCAACGTGTTCATTAACCATGGCATGATCATCCTCAATACGATTACAAAGGCATCAACATGTCTCACTTTACAAATGCACTCACTGTTCATATCAGCAAAAATGAAACACAGCTTTTTTTAGCTAACCACACCAGTGAAGCGGCAGTTGGCACCTTAGCCATTGGATTTGAAAACGTATTACCCGGCCCGATTCGCGTTACGCCACCAAGGCCAATCGATCTAGAATTGGCAATTGAATACATCGAAGAAGAAGTAATGCCTTGGGCGCAAAAGCTACCGGCTCAGCCATATTTGTGCCTAGTGGGGAATGAAGAAGTAGTAAACGTGATCACGGCGCTATTTGATCAGGACGCAAGTAAACCGTATTCGATCGACCAAATCGAAGATGCATTTAGAAGACTATGTGAAATTGCAGAAGGTAGCCCTGCAAAAGGCAATGAGTCACTCATTACCCCTGTAGCAGTCAGTACATTACTTATATTGCGGGAGATGATGCATCACATTGGGTTCAATGAGTTACAGCTATACAGATGATTACCCAACCCAGAACCACTAACTAGGCGCTACGTTGGGTAATCGTTTTTATTAGGCATTTGCCTCTTGTAAGGTATTACTCTTGGAAGTAAGCGCCCCGCCAACCGAAGCCAGAATAATAAAGCCAATCGCCAACCATTGGCTGGTGGTTAAATGCTCATGCAAGATGACTTGGGCAAGCAATGCCGCAACCGCAGGCTCCATACTCACCAAAATACCGTAAGTTTTCGCTGGCACACGCTGCAAAGCAAGCATTTCCAGAGAAATTGGCAATGCGCTGGAAATAATTGCCACGCACACCGCCACCAATAAAATATTGGGTGAGAACAAGGCGGTACCGGCTTGGGCAAAGCCTACCGGCACCACGACTAATGCAGCAAGTAGCATACCAAATGGCACCGATTGCCCGTGGTGCAATTCGCTAATGCGTTTTCCAAACACAATATACACCGCCCAGAAAAAGGCCGCCGTTAGCGCAAAAATCACTCCCACTTTATCTAATGCAGCCTGATCGGTTTTGATCGGGATGAGCATGGCCAAACCAACAATCGCCAAGCAAACCCATAAAAAATCTACCCATTTGCGAGAGAGTAAAATCGCCACCCCCAATGGGCCGATAAACTCAATGGCTAATGCCACACCAAATGGGATAGATTGAATCGATAGATAAAAAAACAAGTTCATCAAACCAAGCGATAAACCATACAAAATCAGCGGCTTAATCATCTCTTTTGGCATTTTCCAACGCCACGGACGCCAAAATGCCATTAAACATAGTGATGAAATACCCACCCTTAATGCAGATGTCCCCGCGGCGCCCACCGCAGGGAATAAGGACATTTTTGCCCAAGAAGTGCCGGCTCCTAAGAATGTGACACAGCAGAGCATTGCCAATAGCGGCAATAGTGCTTTTTTGGTTGAATTGGTCATGAAATATGCTTGAAAATTGGATTTTATAATGTGAAAAATATTACACATTACATTGGGGGGCAAATGCAAGTCAGATTAACGATTCTCAGAAAATAAATATCACCTGTACTGCGAGGTTGCTTGGTTTAATAGCAAAGGAGAACATATTTAAAAGGCAAAGCCTGAGATAAATACGCTAATCTATCACTGCCACTCCAAGCGTAAGAGTCCCTTACTTTCAGCGAAAAAATCATCTGTGACATGGTGATATAATTTTTCCATCTATTTTTTTAGATCATCCAAATAGACTCAGATAGACCAACCCATTTCTCTCTGAACCGTATTGTTTTTTTATAGAAGGTAATAGATGACTCAGTTCGAAAAAGCAATTCGATTCCAAGCGCTGCATCAACGCGAGAAAGCATTTGCCATCCCTAATCCTTGGGATGCAGGCACCGCCCGAATCTTATCCTCATTAGGATTTGAAGCCTTAGCAACAACCAGTGCCGGCTTAGCTTTTAGCTTAGGCAGAAGAGATGCTGAAGGTGCACTAACGCGAGATGAAGTGCTAGCCAATGCAAAACTGATCGTTGATGCGACGGATTTGCCGGTTGCTGCTGATTTAGAAAATGGTTTTGGTGATCAACCAGCGGTGGTAGCAGAAACCATCCGGTTAGCTGCTGCGTGCGGATTGGTTGGTGGTTCGATTGAGGACGCTACCGGAAAAAAAGAACAACCTATTTATGACTTTTCTTTGGCGGTTGAACGAATTGCAGCCGCAGCAGAATCCGCTCACCGCCTTCCTTTCCCTTTTGTATTAGTGGCCAGAGCAGAGAATTTTCTTAATGGTAAGCAGGATCTAGATGACACCATTAAACGCCTACAAGCATATGAAGCAGCTGGCGCCGATGTGTTATTCGCCCCGGGTCTTCCAGATGCCGAAGCGATTCGGACAGTCTGCGCTGCCGTCACTAAACCTGTCAATGTGGTCATGGGGCTGCGTGGGCAACACTACACTATGAAGCAACTAACAGATCTTGGCGTGAAACGGGTGAGTCTTGGCTCTTCTCTTAGCCCCGCAGCACTCAGTGGACTAATAAATGCGGCAAAAGAAATTATGGATGAAGGCACTTTCTCATTTGCCAACAACACAATCTCTTTTGATGCAGTAAATGCATTCATGAAGGGGTCTGCTGATTAGCAGCCCCTTTCACCTTTTAGCGAATATAGGTCGAGTAGTAGGGAGAGATAGCCTGAAAAAACAGACACACCTGTTTGTTAAAATGGAACTAACAGGAGGATGACGTGAGTAAGAGAGTTACACAAAGCTATACAGCAGAATTTCGGGCAGAAGCAGAGGCATCTATCCAAGAGTACATAGAAATATTCTACAATCGACAGCGAAGACTTTCACGACTGGGTTTCGTTGCGCCATCTATGTTTTTTCTGGGATGCATATCTCAAAAACTGAGCCATTAGTCGAAGAAATTCTATAAGAAGCCTTACCACCATGCGCACTAGCAATTGCTGCGACAACTGCTAACCCCAGACCACTGCCAGTTCCTTTTGCATTTGGGGCGCGCCTGAAGGCAGTAAATACATATGGAATGAATGTCTCTGAAATGCCAGGGCCTTCATCACTGACGCTGAGCAGATAAGAGCCATTTTCAAGTCTCATCCGTATAACAATTGTTCCAGGGATTGCATGCTTTGTTGCATTTTCCAGGAGGGCTAATATTGCCTGCCTGATTTTTGCCGGATCACAAAAGACCTCCTTGACTTGCAAATCATACACCACTTGTTGTTCTGCTTTGCTGAGAGAGGGAGTGATAGACTCCACTAGTGGGTAGATTTCTGATGCTAAATCTACCCATCTTTGACTTAGGGATAAGTGCCCACTTTCTGCAAGGCTGACAACACGGAGGTCTTCTATCAGTTGGGTCAAACCCTCGACTTGTAGTAGTAGACTGTCAAATTGCTTCGCATCTGGTGGAAATATACCTTCCGCCAAGCCTTGCAGGCGTCCTCGCAAAATAGTCACAGGTGTTCGTAGCTCATGTGCAATGGCTGCATTCCAGAAAGCCTGCTCTTCTGTCATATGTTGCAGTTTTTCAACGAGTAAATTGAAATCTTCCACTAATTGTGAGGCTTCAAGTAAAGAGTGGTCATTGCCTGCTGCTCTTACCGTTAAATCGCCTTGTGCCACTTTGCGGATACCATCAATGACTGACGTTAATGGAGCCAATATTCTGCGTGATAAATTGGCCGCGACAAAGATGGCAAGTACTAGTGCGGCGAGTGTCGTCATGATTAACCAAATCCATTCTGGACCTGTTGGCGTTAACCCGTCTTCTGGAAAGTTTTCCGGCCAGTACTTTGACCAAAAAAAGTACAGCGCATACGAAGTCAGTACGACAAAAAATGTCACACCAACAGCCATTGCCATCATCGTGAGTGTGATCAAACGGTAAAGACCAACCGGCTTCATTCTTGACCCCATAGTCGGTATCCCACTCCTCGTACACCAGAAGGAATCCCCATGATGCCTACCTGCTCAAGTTTCTTACGTAGCTTGCTTAGGTGGCTGTCTACCGTCCGTTCAAGTGTATTGCCTTCCGGCAGACAGTTCTCAATTAATGTTGCCCGGCTAAAGACTTGTCTAGGTGCGCTGGCTAAATGAACCAGCAGCTTGAACTCGGTGAGAGTCAACTCAAGTGGGAGTGTTTTCCCCCCGAGATCCAGTATGACCTCATGATTGTGTAAATTTATCTCAAAGGGCTTCACACGTAAAATCGAGGAGCTAGCAGTGGAAGTATGCAGGCTGCTCCGACGCAGGACTGCCTGAACACGCGCTACAACTTCGGCTGGATTGAATGGTTTGACTACATAATCATCAGCCCCAATTCGAAGTCCCATTAGTTTGTCTATATCTTGGTCTAGGGCTGTTAGCATGATCACAGGGGTCGTTCCGCGAAGACGGATCTCTGATAACACACGCCAGCCATCGATTTCCGGCATTTGAACGTCAAGTAGTACCAAGTCTGGCTGATGACTCTGATGCAAGGCAAGTGCTTCCTTGCCATTTCGTGCATGAACCGAACGTAACCCACTACGGAGTAGAAAGGCGGAGAGGATTTCTGCAATTTCATCTTCATCTTCTGCGATCAGAATCATTCCGTGTGAGCCTGCGGGCATAGAACTCGGATTGGTAGGTATCACTTTTATCTCCATCGAATCTCCACATAGTCTCAGCTAAAAATCCATCTGGTCAATGCACAATTCAAACCAAATGGTTTTCTGACAAGCTTTTGGGGAGTTCTTGATCGTGTGCAATCGGTATTTTAGGCAGAGTGGAATCATAACAATTTCCATATTATTAGCGGCCTGCAAGCAGGCCTCAGTAGAGGAAGTATCCTTACCTCCGACAGTGACAACAGAAACTGTAGTAGGGGCTACTTTTCAACTCAATGAAGAACTCCCTGGTCGTGTTGAGCCATTTCGAGTAGCAGAGATTCGGCCACAAGTAAGCGGGATTGTCCAGCAACGCTTATTTGATCAAGGGACAGAAGTTAGTGCGGGGCAGCCGCTATTTCAGATTAATCCAGCCCCATTTCTTGCTGAAAAGGAGAATGCGGCGGCGGCGTTGCAACGGGCAGATGCTGCATTGGTTAGAGCAAAGATTCAAACTGAACGATTAGCTTCGTTGGTATCTTCTGATGCCATCAGTCGTCAAGTTTATGATGATGCGGTTTCTCAGCGTGACCAAGCATTGGCCGAAGTTGCCCAAGCAAAAGCAGCATTAAAGCGGCGGCAGTTGGATCTCAAGTTTACGAAAGTAGAAGCACCTATCGCAGGACGAATTGATCAGGCATTGGTGACAGAAGGGGCGCTAGTTAGTAGTTCGGATAGTAATCCGATGGCACGTATTCAGCAGATTGATAAAGTATATGTTGATGTTAGACGTCCGGCAGCTTCACTGGAGGCACTTCAACATACACTAAGGCAGCATGGTACCAAGGAGGAAAATCCACTTCCTGTCACTTTGCTTCGTAGTAACGGTGAGGCCTTTGATACCAGGGGAAAAGTTTTATTTTCGGGTATCAACGTAGATGCTGGTACCGGTGATGTATTGCTGCGAATTCAGGTGGATAACCACAAGAGGGAGCTTTTACCGGGCATGTTTATACGGGCGCGAGTTCCGGTAGCAACATATTTGGATGCACTGACAGTACCTCAACAAGCTGTTGTAAGACCTGGTGGTAAAGCAAGCTTATGGACTATTGATAATCAACACTTAGCCCACCTCATTCCAATCGAACTGGGTGAGTTACTGAACCATCGCTATCGCATTGTCTCTGGCCTGAAAAAAGGGCAGCAGATAGTTGTAGAGGGGATGGAGCGCTTAATTGATGGAAAGCCGGTAACGCTGAGCCAACCCGCTGCAACTTCGGCGTTGGCCACACACTAACGGATTGATTGGATTTTATTCATGGCCAAGTTTTTTATCTTTCGCCCAGTATTTGCTTGGGTGATTGCATTTTTCATTATTTTATTTGGGTTGATGGCAATTCCCAATCTCCCTGTTGCTCGATATCCCTCTGTGGCACCACCTAGTGTTTCCATTACAGCAAGTTACCCAGGGGCGAGCCCTCAAGCGATGAACGACAGTGTACTTAGCCTGATCGAGCGTGAAATCTCTGCTGTGAAGAATTTGTTGTATTTCGAGTCTTCTACCGATACTTCGGGCTCAGCATCTATTACTGTTACCTTCAAGCCTGGGACCAATCCTGAGATGGCTCAAGTCGATGTACAGAATCGACTGAAATCAATTGAGTCTCGCTTGCCTCTACCCGTTCGCCAAAATGGCTTGAGTGTTGACTCCGCTTCTTCTGGTTTCCTGATGATTGTTGGGTTGCGGTCCGAGAATGGTCAGTTCAGTGAGGCCGAGCTCAGTAATTATATGGCACGAAATATGGTTGAAGAGTTACGCCGTATTGATGGGGTCGGGCGGGTGCAACTATTCGGTGCCGAGCAGGCAATGCGCATCTGGGTCGATCCCGCTAAGCTGATTGCTTACGGGTTAACCATGTCAGATCTATCGACTGCCATTAGCCAACAAAATATTCAGATTTCCCCGGGAATCATCGGTGCGGCACCAATTAGCGCTGGTCAGCGTGTTGCTGTGCCGTTAACTGTCGAAGGGCAACTAACTAACCCCAATGAATTTGCCAACATTGTACTGAAGTCTAATGCAAAGGGTTCCAAAGTCGTGATTGGCGATGTTGCCCGAGTTGAGATTGGATCACAGTCCTACGGATTTGATAACCGAGAAAATGGTAAGAGTGCAACCTCTGCTGCGATTCAACTCGCTCCTGGTGCAAATGCGGTGAAGACCGCAGAGGCAGTCAAACTTCGCCTGCAAGAACTAGCTCCATCTATGCCTAAGGGGATAAGTTACTCGATTCCGTTTGATACAGCCCCTTTTGTAAAAATTTCCATCGAGAAAGTGATTCATACACTCATTGAGGCGATGGTACTAGTCTTTCTGGTGATGTTTCTTTTTTTACAGAATATCCGGTATACCCTCATTCCTGCAATCGTTGCACCGATCGCATTGCTTGGTACATTTACCGTGATGTTGTTGTGTGGCTCATCCATCAACGTGTTGACAATGTTTGGCATGGTGTTGGGGATTGGCATTATCGTTGATGATGCCATTGTCGTCGTTGAGAATGTTGAGCGCATCATGGCACAAGAGGGGTTATCGCCCCGAGAGGCTACCATCAAGGCGATGAAAGAAATTACCGGCGCAGTGATCGGTATAACCTTGGTTCTGACTGCTGTATTCATTCCAATGGCGTTTGCGAGTGGTTCTGTTGGCGTCATTTATCAGCAGTTTAGTCTGTCCATGGCAGTGTCTATTTTATTCTCAGCGTTCCTTGCTTTAACCCTTACACCTGCGTTGTGTGCCACGCTACTTAAACCGCTCGATACAGCACATGCGAATAAACGGGGGTTCTTTGGCTGGTTTAACCGCCAGTTTGAACGTCTTGTTCAAAACTATGAGTTGCGGGTAAGTAAGCTAATTTTACGAGCGGGCCGAGTAATGCTCGTCTTCGTCGGGCTGATTGGTTTGTTACTGCTGGGCTTTAGGCAGTTACCTAGCGCATTTTTGCCCGATGAAGACCAAGGGTATTTCATGACTGTTTTTCAGTTACCTTCAGATGCAACTACCGAGCGGACGCTGGAGGTGGTTGATCGGTTTGAGAAATACGTCCTGACTCGTCCTGCAGTGGCATCCACCTTGTCAGTACTGGGGTTTGGTTTCTCTGGTTCAGGTGCTAATACTGCCATGACCTTTACTACCTTAAAGGATGGAGATAAGAGGGAAGGTGCGACTGTTCAGTCCGAGCTTGCTTCAGCTTGGGAAGCCACCGCCAGCCTAGGAGAAGGAAAGATAATGCATATGTCTCCACCGGCGATTGAGGAGTTAGGTACAAGCTCGGGGTTCACATTGCGTTTGCAGGATCGTGCTAATCAAGGGGAAAAGGCCCTCAAAGCGGCGGAGGCAAAGCTACTTGATCTAGCTGCCAAAAGTTCGTTGGTGACAGACGTCTATCCAGATGGGCTTCCTCCTGGTACTAGCATTCGCCTAGAGATAGACCGACAAAAGGCAGAGGCATTAGGGGTGGCATTCATTGCGATCAGCGATACCTTGTCTACAGCGATTGGTTCTCTTTATGTGAATGACTTTCCTAATGAGGGTCGAATGCAACAAGTCATTATCCAGGCAGATGCACCGGCTCGTATGCAAATTGAGGATGTCCTTAAGTTATATGTACGGAATACCCAAGGTGGCATGGTGCCATTATCCGAGGTAGTTCGTCCTGTATGGAGTGAAACACCTCTTCAAATGGTCCGCTATCAAGGTTTTCCTGCCACACAAATTTCAGGTAGTGCGGCCAAAGGTACTTCCAGCGGTGAAGCAATGGCCGAAATGGAGCGTTTGGCAAAGCAACTTCCTCCTGGTTTTAGTGTCGCCTGGACTGGACAATCTTTACAGGAACGACAATCTGCTACGCAGGCGCCGATGTTAATGATGTTATCCATCGTGGTGGTTTTTCTTGTCCTGGCTGCGCTCTACGAAAGCTGGAGTATCCCTCTATCGGTCATTATGGTTGTGCCATTAGGGTTGCTGGGAGCTGTTGTTGCTGTCTTGATTCGAGGATTGCCGAATGATGTATTTTTTAAAGTCGGCATGATCACTGTGATTGGATTATCTGCAAAAAATGCCATTCTTATCGTTGAGGTAGCTAAGCAATTGCGTGAGCAAGGCAAAAGTTTAAGTGAGTCGGTGCTGACTGCTGCCCGCCTTCGATTGCGCCCCATTTTGATGACTTCATTAGCATTTGGATTAGGGGTTGTTCCGCTAATGTTTGCAATTGGTGCGAGCTCAGAAACTCAGCATGCCATTGGCACCGGTGTGTTTGGGGGCATGTTAAGTGCAACGGTATTAGCAATCTTTTTCGTTCCAGTATTTTTTGTGTTTGTCATGCGTGCACAAGAAAAACTTCGCTCACGGCAATCTATCGGCAAGACCCATGAGGTGATTGTTCATAAGGAGTCAATTTAATGAAGTTCCAGATTTTATCTTCAGTGATGTTGGGAATGACATTAACTGCCTGCTCACTTACCCCCCAATTGACGATGCCAGTAGCGCCAATTCCAAAACACTACCCTGCGGTAAACCTAGGTGATCAACGAGCAGGAATAGTGCCGCTTGACTGGACAAACGTGTTTACAGATCCTTATTTACAACAGTTGATTCCGCAAGCACTGGAAAACAATCGTGACTTAAGATTGGCTACTTTAGATGTTGCTGTGGTCCAGGCGCAATATGGCATCCAGCGTTCGACTATGTTACCGGCTATTGATGTAGCAATCAGTGAAACGCGACAGCGCAGTAACTCATCTGGTACAGGGGCCACGGTGAGTGCTCAGAAAAATATCAGTCTTGGAATCAGTGCATATGAGATCGATCTTTTTTCACGCGCTAGTTCGATGACAGATGCCGCATTTGCACGTTTTTTGTCGAGTGAATATGGTAGAAACTCCGCTCAGATTTCGCTGGTGAGTGCGATTGCAGATGCCTATCATGCGGTTTTGCTAGCGCGTGACCAGTTGCAACTAGCAAAACAAACCCTAAAAGATTGGCAGCAGTCACTAAATTTAGCACGCCAGCTTAAGGAGGCAAAGCAGAACAGTGGTCTTGATGTTGCACAAGCTGAAGGACAGGTTGCCATTGCTGAGGCAGATTGTGAATCGCGGACCCGGGCACTCGCATTGGCTCATCATGCCTTACAGTTGTTGGTTGGAAAAGAGCTAACACGGGAGATGGATTCGGCACCCAAACTTGAGCAATTGCCACGGCCGTTCTTCCCGACTGGCTTGCCATCAGACTTACTGACGAATCGACCAGACATATTACAAGCAGAGCAAAATTTGCGTGCAGCAAATGCGGATATTGGCGCGGCGCGTGCTGCATTTTTCCCACGCCTTTCTTTAACAACCTCTGTCGGGTACGGCAGTTCGGAAATGCATAACTTATTTGATAGGGATAATCGATCATGGATTTTTGCGCCACAAATAACCATTCCAATTTTTAGTGCGGGCAGGTTAAGGGCTGAGTTACGTCTGTCTGAGCTCAGAAAGTCTATTGCAGTTGTTGAGTATGAGAGAGCTATTCAAATTGCATTTCGGGAGGTATCTGATGGATTAGTAGGGCGAGAGACTTTTACACGTCAATTCGCTGCACAGCAACGTGTGGTGGATAATGCAGCAAAACGGCTGGAGCTTTCTACTCTGCGTTATCGTGCGGGGGTTGATAGTCGGTTAGAGGTACTGGATGCTCAACGGCAACTATATGCAGCACAGCAAGCTTTATTAGATTTGCGAGGTGCTGAATTGAGTAATGCAGTTTCATTGTATAAAGCATTAGGTGGTGGTGCTGTTCCTTCCTTGCGCTCTCAATTGGAGTAAATTGGATGAGCTCACTTTACCTGATGGATGCCCACCAACACTCTGCGCCTCCAGAAAATGGAGACAAATGGAGGCTACGGTTTTGGTCGATCTTTATCGGACAAGGGCTTTCACTGTGCGGCTCAGCGCTGACACAGTTTGTTTTGTTATGGTGGATTACTGATACAACCGGCAATGTGAGCGACTTAGCGATTGCTGGCGTCGCTGCAATGCTTCCCCAGGCGCTACTGAGCCCCTTGGGTGGTGTGTTTTCCGACCGCTATAGTCGCCGCGTGCTCATGATCTTGGCAGATGTAATAAGCGCATTGTGTATGGTTGTGCTGATTATTTTGTTTCTGACCGCCCACATAGCGCTTTGGCATGCTTGGGTCATGATGGCCATCAGAAGTGCCATGCAGGCATTTCAAATGCCTGCTGCCGCTGCGAGTATTTACATGTTGGTGCCCCGGCAATTCTTGCCAAGAGCAACTGGCTTCGAGCATGCATTGCAAAGCCTGACAGTTGTGACCGCCGCTCCTCTTGGGGCGATGGCAATCGGTGCTATGCCAATTGGCTGGGCACTCGCGATTGATGTGTGTACTGCGATATGCGGAGTATTGCCCCTGCTTTGTTTTCGTATTCCTCAGATCTTTACTCCCAATCAATCTCGCCCAGGGATATTGGTAGAGTTCAAAGAAGGACTGAGTGCGGTTCGTAATACACCAGGTTTGGTTGCGCTGTTTATCTTGCTTGCAACTACTGTTCTGGTCATCATGCCCGCATTTACCCTACTGCCAATGTTAGTAAAACAGCACTTCAGTGGCAGCCCAACTCAGGTGGCATGGATGGAAGGGCTATCGGGTATCGGGATGGTAATCGGTGGTGTCGCCGTTGGTGCAATGGTGCCGCAGCGACCTATTCTTTGGATACTTGTTGGATTTGCTTGCTCTTGTTTCTCGATTGCTTTAACCGCCTTGGTGCCGGGCAACTTGTTTGGTGTGGCTGTTGCATGGTGGGTAATGAGTGGGGTGTTCTTCATTTTTGGCGATGTACCTCTGACAACGATGCTTCAGACACTTGTTCCTAATCAGTTACAAGGCAGAGTATTTTCAATCCTGAATGCAATCATGAGTCTTTCAGCTCCAGTTGGCTTATTAGTGATTACACCATTGAGCGAAACATTGGGGGTTCGCTGGATTTTTATTCTTTCGGGTTGTCTAGGTGGCTTTATTTCCATCATTGGATTTTTGTTTCCATCTCTACAAAGATTAGGACAATCTAATGGAAAGCATTCGGGGATAGATTAGTTGTAAGTGGGAGTATTGGTTTTATACCGATTTACAAGGCATTGAGTTAAGGATACAAGGCTGCCCAAACTACTGTGTGTAGTTATGAACTGACCTGCCCTGACAATAGTAGACACACCATCTCTTAAGCGTGTTGCTGCTTTTTGCTGAATTCCAGTGCGTAAACAGATGGCGCTACGAAACCCAGTCGTGAATGTCTTCGCTGTCGGTTGTAGAATATTTCTATGTATTCTTGGATAGATGCCTCTGCTTCTGCACGCGTTTCATAACAATGCTGGTAGATAAGTTCATTCTTCAAACTACCCCAGAAGCTTTCCATGGGCGCATTATCATAGCAATTACCTTTACGTGACATAGAAGCCCTCATACCAAACTGCTTCACCAACTTTTGGTAGTGATGTGCACAATATTGACTTCCTCTATCCGAATGCAGAATTAGGCCTAACGGAGGTCGCTTCCACTTCACTGCTTGCCACAGTGCCTGACAGACCAAATCCTTTGTCATCCGCGAGCTCATGGCATAACCGACAATTTCACAAGTAAAAATATCTTTGATGCCAGCAAGGTATAACCAACCTTCCTTGGTCGAGATATAGGTAATATCGCTCACCCACGCTTCATTAGGCCTTGTTGGCGCAAATTGTTGTTCCAACAGATTTGCCGCGACCGGCAGCTGATGATTCGAGTTGGTTGTTGCGTTGAATTTACGCCGCTGAATGCAGAGAATACCTCTTCCCTACGTAGCCTTGCAATCCTGTCTCGACCAGCCAGAAAGCCTTCTGCATGCAGTTCAACTTGCAAGCGTTTAGCGCTGTAGGTCTTACGTGTTTTTCGATGAGTAGCACGAATCGCTATATGTAACCGATCATTTTCTAAATAGCGTTTACACGGTAGTCAAATTAGCCAAGCGTAATATCCACTGCGTGATACAGATAAAGTACGGCACAACATTTTTATAGGAAACTGGGGTTGCCAAGCTTTCACGAACGCGTACCGGGCAGCGACTCCCTGGCAAAGTACACCGTCGCTTTTTTTAATATTTCCTTTTCCATTTTGGCGTCAGCTAACTCCCTGCGTAGCCGTCGAACTTCGGCGATCAGTGATTCAACACTTTGTTCCCCATTGCTCTCAGTTCTCGACATCTTTAGCTTACGTGCTTTCGTTGCCCAATCGGCGAGCGTGCCTTGGTTCACACCAAGTCTTGAGGATACTTCTGCAACAGACATGCCTTGCTCTATAACTAGTTTGATTGCTTCTGTCCGAAATTCTGGTGTATAGCTTTGTGTAACTCTCTTACTCACGTCATCCTCCTGTTAGTTCCATTTTAACAAACAGGTGTGTCTGTTTTTTCAGGCTATCTCACATCTCCATCATGCAGTTAAACCAGACTCATTGGATATTAGAGTTACTGATATCGACCACAAGTTTTTGGATATCACTCATACGCCACATAGAAAGACGAGCTCCACATTTTACAGGAGCGGTAAACCTTCCTTGCTTTATCCCGTTGTACCAAGTAGCCCTGCAAACCGGAATAATCCTTAGTACATCTGGCAACCTTAAAAAACAAATGATTTGGTTCATTTTAAACCCTTACCCCCATATCAATATCAGAAGTTAATGTGAAGTGGGGTGCCCTTCATTTCACTCCTAGTACATCCACAAACGGTGTCTAATAGGGTATAGACTCAACTGCGCTAGATATTTACAGTTAACTGTTCATTTCGGAAAAAAATTTCATGAAGCAAGAAAGGATTGTTAGCTTTTCCGAAGTGAAAAAGCATAAAAAAACAGAATTTTTATGTGGATCAGGATGTGGGCCAAAGAAGCACAAAAAAAAAAATAAAGCCCTGAAAAATCAGGGCTTTATCTTGAATAGTGGCGGAAAGGGGGGGATTCGAACCCCCGTTAGGGTGTTACCCTAAACACGCTTTCCAGGCGTGCGACTTAAACCACTCATCCACCTTTCCGAGAAGACGCGCATCATAGCGCGTTTTGCCATTTTCTGGCAAGACATTTTACCCAACCACAGGGGTCGGTAGCGTCTCGATTGCCTCTTTTGCTCTTGCGCCAATCCCTTCACCGCCAGCTAGCACATAGTCTTGAATTTGCTTACGCATTTGCGGCGCCCAAAACTTAATTAGATGCTGACGAATCTCTTCTACCGCCAACGCATGGTCAGGGTCTGCATCAAAAAATTGGCCAATTTGGTTTGCCATTTTGATCAGGTTTTCAATATGCATTCTGTTCTCTCTTTCCCACTTCATCGTGCAATTCACAACAAATGGTGGACTTCATTCTGATGATGTTCTTTAAAGCGAATCAAAAAACCACTAAGCGTCTTTTTCCAGGCTGATAGCGAATTAGGCTAATCCCTGCTCGGTGCGCAATTTCCACTGCTAATGCGGTCGGCGCAGATAACACAATCACTTGTCGAATCCCCATCACCGCCGATTTTTGCACCATCTCCACACTCGCTCGGCTAGTTAGTAGCAAGGAGCCTGCTGACAGCTGCGTTTCTGATTGGCGAACCACTGTGCCAATCAGTTTATCTAAGGCGTTGTGCCTACCCACATCTTCACACACAATCGATACCATTGAATTGGCATCTAACCAAGCTGCGCCATGACATGCACCCGTAGCAGCAAATAACGGCTGCTTTTGGCTAAATGCGTCAAACGCGTCCCGTATCGTTTGATAATCAGGGGTTGGCAGTACGGCTAACTCACCTGCCGGTTTTGCTGGTAATTGCCGCCACACATCGGCAAGCGATTCGGTGCCACATAAGCCGCAGCCAGTTCGCCCTGTTAGTTGGCGTCTACGCTCTTTCAGTGCTAAAAAGCGTGGAGTGGCAATTTCCATTTGGATCCGCCACCCGTCAGCTGCTTCAATCACTTCTACATCAAATAATTCTTGGGGATGCTGAATAATCTGTTCTGACAAGCTAAACCCCAAGCCAAGTGCCGCTAATTGGTCTGGGGTAGCCATGAGTACAACGTGACTAATCCCGTTGTACTCCAGCGCAACCGGTACTTCTGTTGCTAGCCAATCATCAGCCGTTTCTGCCTCTCCTTGTTGAATTTGAGAAACAGAAACCGCTGCTTTCACCTGATCCAGCATCTTTGCTACTTATGCCGGTGTGCGGTTCGCTTTTCTCGCGGCCAGCAATTCAGCTTGCTGCTCAGAGAATTCGCGATAGCGTTTTTGCCATTCAGATGGCTGGCTTACCTTAATGAGCTCCACCGCCGTTACTTTGTACTCAGGGCAGTTTGTCGCCCAGTCAGAGTTATCGGTAGTGATCACATTGGCGCCAGATTCTGGGAAGTGGAACGTCGTATACACAACGCCCGGCTGCATCCGATCAGACACACGCGCATGCAATACGGTTTCCCCTGCTCGGCTAGCCACACCCACCCAATCACCATCAGAAATGCCGCGTTCTTCTGCATCCACTGGATGCAATTCGATCACGTCTTCCGGATGCCATGCGGTGTTATCGGTACGGCGAGTTTGCGCACCCACGTTGTACTGGCTAAGAATACGGCCAGTCGTCAATAGTAGCGGGAAGCGTTTGCTTGCGCGTTCATCCGTTGGTTGGTAACGGGTCAGCATAAAGCGGCCTTTACCACGCACAAACTCATCAATGTGCATAGTTGGCGTACCTTCTGGCGCTTCATCGTTACATGGCCACTGGATACTACCTAGTTGTTCTAGCTTCTCGTAAGAAACGCCGCTGAACGTTGGGGTGAGCCTTGCAATTTCATCCATGATTTCGGATGGATGCTTGTAGTGCATCTCAAACCCTAGCGCTTTTGCCAGCTCAACGGTTACTTCCCAATCGGCTTTGCCGGCCAATGGCGGCATTACTTTACGAACGCGTGAAATACGACGTTCTGCATTGGTAAATGTGCCGTCTTTCTCTAGGAAAGAACTACCCGGCAAGAACACGTGGGCAAACTTAGCTGTTTCATTCAAGAAGATATCCTGAACCACTATACATTCCATTGCGCTTAACGCAGCGGTAACGTGCTGGGTGTTCGGGTCACTCTGTGCAATGTCTTCCCCTTCGCAATACAAACCAAGGAAGCTACCATCTAGCGCGGCTTCAAACATGTTTGGAATACGAAGACCCGGTTCAGACTGTAGCGGTACGCCCCATGCATTTTCAAATAGCTCACGGGTCGCCAAATCACTTACGTGACGATAGCCCGGGAACTCATGCGGGAAAGATCCCATATCGCAAGAGCCCTGCACGTTGTTCTGTCCACGTAGCGGATTAACACCAACGCCTTCACGACCAACATTACCGGTTGCCATGGCTAGGTTAGCAATCCCCATCACGGTGGTAGAACCTTGGCTATGCTCTGTTACGCCCAAGCCGTAGTAAATCGCGCCATTACCAGCTTCCGCATACAGACGCGCAGCTGCACGAACATCGGCCGCAGGCACACCAGTAATGCTTTCTAGTGCTTCTGGAGAATTTTCTGCTTGGCTAACGAATTCACGCCATTTGTTAAATGACACCATATCGCAGCGCTCTGCCACAAACTCTTCCGCAATCAGGCCTTCTGTCGCAATGACATGAGACAAGGCATTCAGCATCGCGACGTTAGTACCCGGACGCAGCGGCAAGTGATATTGCGCACGCCCGTGATGAGTATCAATCAAATCAATGCGGCGTGGGTCAATCACAATCAGCTTCGCGCCTTGGCGAAGGCGACGCTTCAAGATAGATGCAAATACTGGGTGACCATCGGTTGGGTTAGCACCCATCACAATTACCACGTCAGACTTCATCACCGATTCAAATGTCTGTGTACCGGCTGACTCACCCAAGGTTTGTTTTAGACCATAACCAGTTGGAGAATGGCAAACACGAGCGCAGGTATCTACGTTGTTGTTACCAAACGCGGCACGAATCAGTTTCTGAACCAAGTAGGTTTCTTCGTTGGTACAACGAGAAGAGGTAATACCACCAACCGAGTTACGGCCATACTTTGCCTGAATGCGCTTGAATTCACTTGCCGCGTAGTTAATCGCCTCATCCCAGCTGACTTCTGTCCAAGGATCGGTGATGTTCTTACGAATCATTGGCTTTGTAATGCGGTCTGGGTGTGTTGCATAACCCCATGCAAAACGACCTTTCACGCAAGAATGGCCTTGGTTTGCTTGGCCATTCTTACTTGGCGTCATGCGAACTAATTCATTTCCGCGCATCTCAGCTTTGAATGAACACCCTACCCCACAATATGCACAGGTGGTTTCAATTGCATGTTCTGCTTGGCCAATCTTGATAACAGACTTTTCCATTAAGGTTGCGGTTGGACAAGCTTCCACACACGCGCCACAAGACACACACTCAGAATCAAGGAAATTATCGCCACCCGCAGCAGATACGCGAGACGCAAAACCACGACCATCAATGGTTAAGGCAAATGTACCTTGTGTTTCTTCACAAGCGCGTACGCAGCGATTACACACGATACATTTAGAAGGATCGTATGTGAAATACGGATTAGATTCGTCTTTTTCTGCTTTTAAGTGGTTTGCACCATCAAAGCCATAGCGCACTTCACGCAAGCCCACTTCACCAGCGGTATCTTGTAATTCGCAATTACCATTTGCAGAACACGTTAAGCAATCTAACGGGTGATCAGAAATATAAAGTTCCATCACACCACGGCGTAAATCTGCCAACTTAGGTGACTGCGTTTTTACTTTTAAGCCAGGCGCAACCGGTGTGGTACAAGAAGCAGGGTAACCACGACGGCCTTCAATCTCGACCAAACACATCCGGCAAGAACCAAATGGCTCTAGGCTATCTGTCGCACAGAGTTTAGGAATCTTTGTCCCCATCTCCATGGCGGCACGCATAATCGAGGTACCTTCTGGTACACACACGCTTTCGCCGTCAATCTCTAGGGTAACCATGTGCTCGCTTTTGCGTAGCGGCGTTCCATGATCCAATTCTTGAATGTGGCTGCAGGTCATGATTGCACCTCCTTGCTAGCTAGGCCGAAATCTTCCGGGAAATGACGTAATGCACTCATGACAGGGAATGGTGTCATCCCGCCCATCGCACACAAAGAACCATGCAACATGGTTTCACACAAATCTTCAAGCAAGGCCACATTTTTCGCTTGATCTTGCTTATCACGAATTTTCTGGATCACTTCTACCCCACGGGTAGAGCCAATACGGCATGGTGTACATTTTCCGCACGATTCTTCTGCACAGAAATGCATCGCAAACTGGGCTAATTTCGCCAAGTTCACCGAATCATCCACCACAACACAGCCGCCATGTCCTAGCATGGCTTGTTTAGCTGCCATGGCTTCGTAATCAAGTTCGGTATCTAAATGCGCTTCAGGCACCCAAGCACCCAACGGCCCCCCCACCTGCACGGCACGAATCGGTTTGCCGCTAGCCGTTCCACCACCGTAACCTTCTAGCAGTTCACGCAGTGTCAGTCCAAATGCTTTTTCCACTAGGCCGCCGAAACGAATATTACCTGCCAACTGGAAAGCCATGGTGCCACGAGAGCGTCCCATACCAAAGTTATGATAGTACTCGCCACCTTTTGCCAAGATGTCTGGAATAGAAGCCAAGGTCAAGACGTTATTCACCAGGGTTGGTTTACCAAACAGCCCTTGTAACGCAGGCAATGGTGGTTTCGCTCGTACTAAACCACGATTCCCTTCAATCGATTCTAATAACGAAGTCTCTTCACCACAGATATAAGCGCCAGCACCTTTTCTTACTTGAAGCCAGAAAGCATGCCCGCCACCCATGACGTTATTGCCTAAGTAGCCAGCCGCTTCTGCGGTTTTAATTGCCGCTTCAAGATGCGCAATGGCTTGCGGATATTCAGAACGGACGTAGATATAACCTTGTGTTGCACCCGTGGTTAAGCCAGCAATCGTCATGCCTTCAATCAGCAAGAACGGATCACCTTCCATCAGCATACGGTCAGCAAAGGTACCAGAATCACCCTCGTCAGCATTACAGACGACATATTTCTGATCGGCTTTAGCGCCTTTTACCGTGCCCCATTTAATCCCGGCAGGGAAAGCTGCGCCACCACGTCCACGAAGACCAGAAGTTTGCACTTCGTCTAGCGTTTTATCTGCACCAATCTTAACGGCATGACGTAAACCGGCATAACCGCCGTTTGCCTCATAATCAGTTAAAGATAGTGGATCAGTCACCCCTGCCCTAGCAAACAGTAAACGCTCTTGGGTTTTGAGGTAACGATGTTCTTCTACCAAGCCAATCGACAATGCGTGATCCGTACCAGTCAAAAAGCCGGCGTTAAATAATGAGGCAACCTCTTCTACCGAAACAGGGCCATAACCCACACGACCCGCATCGGTTGCCACTTCCACGAGAGGCTCTAGCCAGAACATGCCACGGGAGCTATTACGGATTACCTCAACGTTGTCACCACGCGCTTTGGCAGTTGCAATAATGGCACTCGCCACATCATCAGCACCAACACCACGGGCAATCGAATCGCAAGGAACATAAACACGAATAACGCTCATTGCTCGCCTCCTGATTTCAAAACGGGCTGCAATAAGCTATCTAATTTCTCTTTAGACACGCGCGCATACAATTTGTCATCTAGCAGCATAGCTGGCGCGGTCGCACAGGCACCTAAACAGTACACAGGGCGAACAGATAATTGGCCATCCGCTGTCACACCATGATCATCTACGCCCGTACAGGAATGAACGTGCGCGGCTAGCGCATCACTTCCCATCGATTGACAGGCCTCTGCACGGCATAAGCGAAGCTCGTGCTTAGCAGGTGGTGCCAAACGAAAATCGTGATAGAAACTGATCACACCATGAATTTCTGCTTTCGAGCGGTTCATGGCAAAGGCAATATCGGAAATCGCAGCTTCAGGGATGAAGCCAAGGATGTGCTGGATATCGTGCAGAACGGGCAATAGCGCGCCGGGTTCATCTTTTCTGCTAGATAACACACTTGCAACAGCGGCTTGCTGTTCGGGTGTCATGTGTATTCCTCTCGTCAACTCTTTCCCAGACATTTTACGCGGGCTGTCCGGCTATTTAGAGTATTTTTATGAAACGGATGGGTATTAAAACAGCTTACACAAACTAATCAACTTAATACGATAATTATTGAGACAAATTATCACTTTAACTTGTACTAGTTCGCCCCATTTTTGGCTTGGATACGACTATATCCTATCCAAGCCAATCATGGTATACCATAATACGAATCAGTTCATTAGACTAGGTATACAAAAAATATTAACGTTGCTTAGTCTGCCACTCTGGATGAATCCAGACAGGCGCATTGCTCGCAGGTAATGGCTGTTTGCCGCGAATCTTATCAGCCATCTTTTCTGCCATCATGATCACTGGTGCATTCAAGTTACCACTCACCACATCAGGCATAATCGATGCATCCACTACCCGCAGATTTTGCAAGCCATATACACGGCCAGCACCATCTACCACTGCCATTGGATCATCCGCACTACCCATTGCGCAGGTACATGATGGATGCAATGCACTTTCCGCCTTATCGCGAACAAAGGCATCAATATCTGCATCAGAGGTAGCACCTTTACCTGGCGCTAGTTCTTCAGCACGGAATTCATCCATCGCTTTTTGCGCAAAAATCTCACGGGTCAAACGAATACCCGCACGCATTTCTTTGCGATCTTGCTCTGTCATCATGTAATTGAACAAGATTTTTGGTTTATCTTTCGGGCTAGCGGTTTTTAGCTTCACATAACCCTTACTAGTTGGGCGCATTGGGCCAATGTGAGCTTGGAAACCATGCTGAGTAGCTGCTGATTTACCATCATAGCTAACTGCCATTGGCAAGAAATGGTATTGCAAATCAGGGTGTTTCACCCCAGCTTCACTACGAATAAATCCACCCGATTCAAAGTGGTTAGTCGCACCAATCCCTGTACCGGTTAGTAACCACTGCACGCCAATTTTTAACATCGCTAGTGGATTTTGCGCAGAATATAATGTGATTGGTTTTTTACAAGCCACTTGTACATACGCTTCAATGTGGTCTTGCAAGTTATTACCCACACCAGGCAAATCATGCACAACAGGAATACCTAGTTTCTTCAAGTCTTCAGCAGGACCAACACCAGATAGAAGAAGTGTTTGTGGGGAATTAATCGCACCACCAGATAAAATCACTTCACGAGTGGCATTCACACGATGCAACTGTCCATTCTGGCTGTATTCAATCCCAACCGCCTTTTTACCCTCGAATAAAATGCGCGTCACCAACGCACGGCTTTCCACCGTTAAGGTACTACGCTTCATCGCAGGACGCAGATACGCCATCGCGGTACTCCAACGGCGACCTTTGTGAACGGTCATATCCATTGGGCCAAGACCTTCTTGCTGATGTCCATTCATATCAGCGGTGTACGGATACCCAGCTTCTACCCCCGCCTCGATAAAGGCATTGTATAGCGGGTTGGTACATGGGCCAGTACTGACAAACAGCGGACCATTATCACCACGATAAGCATCTCCGCCTTTATGGCGAGTTTCTGCTTTACGGAAGTATGGTAGGCAATGCGCGTAATCCCAGTCTTCTAGACCTTTGCGAGTCGCCCAGCCATCGTAATCCAGCGCATGGCCACGAATATAAACCATTCCGTTAATAGACGAAGAACCACCTAACACACGGCCGCGTGGGCAGTACATTTTACGGTTATTCATGTATGGCTCAGGTTCCGATTCGTAGTACCAGTTGTACTTATCATCCTTCAACGGCCATGCAAACGCCGAAGGCATATGAATAAAAATACTCCAGTCACGCGGGCCTGCTTCTAGTAACAATACTTTTGCATCCCCATCTTCCGTTAAGCGGTTTGCCAATACACAACCAGCAGAACCTGCGCCAACGATGATGTAATCAAATTCCTTTGCCATACTTCTCTCTCATCCGTAAATGACATCTATTACATGCATTAAAAACCCTGCAACTAATCTTACCTGGTCAAAAATTGCTTACTCGTAAGGGCAAGCAACTTCACCAAGTTCAACATAGACACTCTTAATTTGAGTGTAATGATCAATTGCTGCATGGCTGTTTTCGGAACCAATGCCTGACTCTTTCATCCCGCCAAATGGCATTTCAATTGGCGTAATGTTGTAGTTATTAATCCAGCAAACACCTGCTTGTAATTGATGAATCACACGGTGTGCGCGTGTTAAGTCTTTTGTGAAAATACCGGCAGCCAAACCTAGGCGCGTATTGTTGGCACGCTGCACGACTTCTTCTTCGTCACGGAATGGCAATACAGACATCACCGGTCCAAAAATTTCTTCGCGAACAATCGTCATCGTATCCACGCAATCAGCAAAAATAGTTGGCTGAATAAAGCTACCGCCCTCACAACCTTTCACTTCGACCTTTTTACCGCCGCATACTAGACGAGCACCTTCTTGCAAACCACGCTCGATGTAAGACATCACCGTGTCTGCATGATCATTGGAAACCATCGCACCCACTTGGGTTTCTGGATCCATCGGATCACCAATTTTCAATTTCTTGGTACGCTCAGTTAACTGAGCCAAAAACGCTTCGTAAATGTCTTCATGCACAAACACACGGGTACCGTTGGTACAGATTTCGCCTTGTGTATAGAAGTTAGCCAGCATCGCTGCAGATGTCGCCTGTTTTAGATCCGCATCTGGGAAAATAATCAACGGCGACTTACCACCAAGCTCCATGGTCACGCGTTTTAGTGTTTTCGCTGCATCTGCCACAATGGCTTTGCCCGTTTCGGTCGAACCTGTTAGCGATACTTTGGCAATATCAGGATGCGCAATTAATTTACGCGCAACATCCGAGCTACCCTGAATCACGTTAAATACGCCATCCGGCACACCAGCTTCAGAGTAAATTTCAGCCAATTTTGCAGCAGACATTGGGGTTAAGCTGGCTGGCTTATAAATCATTGCATTACCACATGCCAAAGCTGGAGCTGATTTCCAGCATGCAATCTGGATTGGGTAATTCCAAGCACCAATACCAAAACAAACACCTAGTGGCTCACGACGTGTATAAGCAAATGCATTTTTCAACGGGTACTGGTCGCCATGAATGCCAGCAGCCAAGCCCGCAAAGTACTCAATACAGTCCGCACCAGACAATACATCTACCGCCACAGCCTCTTGAATTGGCTTACCGTTATCACGCACTTCTAGTTCGGCTAATTCTTGGTTACGTTCACGTAGCAATTGTGCTGCGCGATTTAAAATACGGCCACGCTCTGCGCCAGTCATTGCAGACCAAATCGCAAAACCTTCTTTTGCCTTAGCAACGACTAAATCTACTTCATCGTCACCTGCTTTATCAATCTGACACAACACTTCGCCTGTTGCTGGGTTTAAATTGTCAGCAAACTCCTGACGGGTACTTTGTACGTATTGGCCGCCAATATAACTGCGCAAGATGTGATCAGACACGTTGATTCCTTTCAGATAAAGCAAGCCACAAGAATGGCAAATTACAACTTTTTAGGTTGTAAATTTAAGTATTTTTGCAAATTTTAGTTGTCAGGCAATTTGACTAGAGAGGGGGCTTTAATTGCTGACAGATTTCGACATGAAAAGGACTAGGCACGACATAGTATGCAACTGATAGACCGAAAGAGGAACGCCAATCATCTGATTCCTCAGAAAAGCAAAATTTTCAAGTCGCCAGCACAGCCTTCTTCTCAAATTTCTCAATTACAAATCAAAAGAAGAGGATAAGGGTAAATGATCAGAAATCCCCCTCCAGGTAAGACGATCTCCTACCTCTGTACTTTGCACCTTTAAATGACGAAAATAGATCCGGTCTAATGAAAGCATAGGCCAACCAGCAGGAAACGTTTTAGGTAATCGTCCTTTTAATGCAAAAGTAGATTCATGCAGCCCGGCATGGGTTAGTAGCAGATGCGTTGCCTCATTTCGCCAATCATTAAAATCGCCCGCCAAAATGAGAGGTGCATCGAATGGAACATGCCGATGTATCTCATCCATCAACAGAAACAATTGCTTCTTGCGATCATTCGCTAACAAATTTAAATGAACACAAATTGCATGAAGTTGCATCGACCCCATTTGGTAAATGCAATGCAACATCCCCCGTTGCTCTAACTTGTTCTGAGAGATATCCACATTCCTAGAGTGGATTAATGGAAAAGCACTAATTAATGCATTGCCGTGATGCCCATGCGGATAAAAAGCATTCCCTCCGTACACCGCATCTAAATCCAAATGATTAGCGAGAAATGTATCCTGTCGATGATTTGGCCAGTCGATCCATTTATCTTCACGAATACGGTGCTCCCCTTGCACCTCTTGCAGGAAGATCAAATCAGGCTGGGCATCTTTCAATAAAGAGGCCAATCGATGAACGGTCAAGCGTCGATTAAATGCATTCATTCCCTTATGCATATTCAAAGAAAGCACGCGAATGTTAGCCATTTAAATATTCCTGAAAACGATTTTAGGAAGCGCATTCATTAACAATTGAAACAATTAAATCTGAAACTGATCAATTAGTTTATAAAAATAAACTTACGCATTGAACTTATTTAGCACTCAACTATCAGAAAAAAAATAATATGCTATGATTAAGTAAACATAAAACAAGAACGACATTTCAGCATTGATATGAATTAAAACATATCAAAAACCAGACTTCGAATAGGACGAATTGAAATGGCCATCCAGCTCACAGACTTGTCATTTGACCAGCTAGCCCAACTACGCCAAGACGTTGATAAAGAAATTCAAGCGAGAAAAGCGCAAGAAGCCTCCGCATTAGCAAACTTGGTACAAGAAAGAGCCTCCCAACTTGGTGTATCCGTACAGGAATTATTCTCTTTCCTAGGTAAAAAAGGAAATGTGAAAAAACCTACTGGTGTTGCCAAATTTGCCAATCCTGCAAACTCAGCTGAAACATGGACCGGCAAAGGCAGAAAACCAACTTGGTTCATTAATGCAGTTAACTCTGGCGCATCTGAAGACTCAATGAGAATTTAGTCGATCAACCGAAGCGTTAAATAAAAAGGCAGCCTTAGCTGCCTTTTTATTTGTGCGTGTACATCCCATTAAGGCTGAATCTGAATAGAACCAAAGACCTGAACCGATAAATCAGACTCGCCAGCATTCGCTTGATCATACAATGGCGCGGCCATTTCCTTAGACAGTGCCTTTACCGCCATCAATGGTCTTGGCATTTCTGTAGAAACCTGCAAATTCACTAATTTATATTGCTTACCAGGCGCTAAGGTACTAGTTACAACCCCTGCCTTATCCTGAAAAGACTTAAGCGCCTCTTTGGTGACCATTTGTTCTACAGAAGATCGCTTTGCTTCAGAAACAGAATAACCAACACCATTAATCACAAATTGAGACTGCAGCTTGCCGATTAATACACTAGCAGCGGTAATATCCTGAGCAGACACATTCAATTCTAACCGCCCTCGCCATGATTGCAGCTTATTATTTTGGCCATAAACCGGATACGTTTGACGCAATGACAATTGCAACTTAACGGAAGGATACTGCTTTGAGAGTAATACAGCTTCATCAAATTGCTTATCCAACATGCGATTTAAGCGTTGTGGATCTGCATCATTTAACTCGTTAAATAAATTAGCACTGATCGTATCATTTTGAATTTGTGCTTTCGCACCAGCCTGCAGCTGGACAACATCATAATTCAATGCTTCTGCGTAAGCAGAATTATTGCAAAGCAACAAAAAAGAAGCCGCCAAAGAAAACGATTTAAGCATGTATCTCTACCTTTATTTTCATTCTATTCATTTAAGAATATTGCATAGTTAAATTGAATATAAATATTTAATTTAACTATTTCTATTAATAAAGAAGACAACAAATCAGCAAAATAGTTTCCAATTTGAAATCACCGGCTACCCAAAGCAGCTCAATGTAGCATCCATTCCGTTGGTGTATTCTCTGGCATTAATGCCTCGACCACATGCCCATCCATATCTACATAGGCAGGAGTATCAAAACCATCATCTTCTAATACAGAATAATTCGTAGAGAAATGAATCACATCGCGTAACGCCAAACTCGTCAACAATTCATTCACAACGACAAGTTGGTTAGGTAAATCATCACCCCATAAAGGCCAAATCAAACCATATTGAATACCACCTAGTTCATGCGTCGTAAATCCAATACGAATTTCTTCATCATCATCACGCTCAAAGACAGACACCGTCGCAACCAAATCGGCCACCGCCACCTCTAAAGTCATCGATAAGAAAGTCGCTGCTGCATTCACTGCATAATGCCTAGAGGACATATCCGCCGTCTTCCAAGCGGTAAACAGCGCATCAGGCAACATTGCTTTAGACACACAACCAGGCAGCGTGGTCGTCAACATCGGCTGTAAAAAGCTATTTAAGCCTTCTAATACATCCATTTTACTTTTCTGAAATGGAGGTTCTTGCCAGACAAATAGCGCACCATTCCTTGGCAATTTCACTTTAATCAGCAAATAACGCACATCACATAGGTAAAGTTCAACTTCAGGATAGCTTGCACGTGAAACATCAATCACAGGATGTTTATCTGGCAAGGATTGTAATAATTTATAGGCGGCCGAATAAGTTGATGGCAATTGCTCAGGAGAGAACCATTTATTGACAATCGAAACACCGACACCACCTGCAAAAACATTTTCCACGAGATATTGGTGCAATGTTTCAAGGTAACGAAGAGAGACGGTTGTGTCAGGAATTTTGAAACGAGACCACGTTAAAATAGGCAATGCCATTAACTGGGTAGTCGCTTGAGGACGAGTAGAGTCTATTTTCGTTGCAATCGCCTCAACCCAAGGCATTAGCACCTCGTGTAACTCTGGCAAATTCCCCTGAATAAGCGTTAAAACTTGATTCAGCTGGGCGTCTTCTTCTTGTGCCATTAATTGGCCAAGCATTTCAGACAGCGTAATTGCCCAAGACCTTGCTTCCACTTGAGAGCCAGAACTTGCCAGCCCCTCAATTGCAGCCAAAATCACACGGCCAGCCTCCGACAATTCATCACGCCAATCAGACATTGCAACCTACCTATCAATATTTACTATTTTTGACTTACTTTAGTGTAGTTAGCTTGTTCATTCGTAGCCAACTAATATTCAAATACAAATAAAAATGGCCGCTGAATCAGCGGCCATTTTTTATGCATCAATTACTGCTTGCAGATGATTACTCACCAACAACAGAAACAGTAATGTTTGCAACTACGTCTGAATGTAGTTCAACTGCCAATTCAAACTCACCAACAGTTTTCAATTGGCCGTTAGGCATACGAATTTCAGAACGTACAGCTGGGTGTCCAGCAGCAGTTAGTGCTTCAGCAACGTCTACGTTAGTTACAGAACCAAATAGTTTGCCATCAACACCAGCTTTTTGAGTGATAGTAACAGTGAAACCTTCTAGTTTCTCTGCACGTACATTTGCTTCAGCTAGTTTTTCAGCTTGCACTTTTTCGAATTCAGCACGACGTGCTTCGAATTCTTGCAAGTTAGCTTCAGTAGCACGACGTGCTTTACCTGTAGGGATCAAGAAGTTACGAGCGTAACCATCTTTAACCTTAACTACATCACCTAATTGGCCGAGGTTGGCCACTTTTTCCATCAGAATAATTTGCATGGTGGAATCGCCTCAGTCTTAGTGGTTGTCAGTGTATTGCAGCAGCGCCAAGAAACGGGCACGTTTAACCGCAACAGACAATTGACGCTGATAACGAGCCTTAGTACCGGTGATACGTGCTGGAATGATTTTTCCGTTTTCGCTGATGAAATCTTTTAGTAGATCTACATCTTTGTAGTCAACTTGTTTGATACCTTCAGCCGTAAAGCGGCAGAATTTTTTGCGTTTGAACAGATTACGAGACATTTCTCGCTCCTTGCCAGAATTTGTTAACTTAAGTTTTCTAAACCATCAAGTTGTGTCACGTGAAAAACAGGTCTTGGGTTTTTTAGATTTTTTGCAGCTAAAAAACCAGTGAAATCATAGTCAGCATCGGCATTTAAATTGGTTAATAGATTAACCAATCCACCTAATACTACACATTCAATTTCACAACTCACGTTTCTTGCTTTACCGGATTCCATCACACTTGAATGATGAATTAACCAAAAACGAAGAACCGGGATACCTGCTGGTGTGTAACTAACTGGTTCTGCGGATTTAATTTTTCCAGACAGTACAAGTTGGTTCATCACCGAATTCCGTTACACAGAAAAAAGCTTATTAAGCCTCTGCAGATTCAGCTTTCGCTTCACCTTCAAGTAGAGACTTAGATTTTTCTTCTTTCATCATTGGAGAAGCTGTAGTAACCGCTTCGTCCATTTTGACAGTTAGATGACGCAATACTGCATCGTTGAACTTGAATGCGTGCTCTAGTTCGTCCAGAGTAGCCTGGTTCACTTCGATATTCATTAATACGTAGTGAGCCTTGTGGATTTTCTGGATTGGGTAAGCCAATTGACGACGGCCCCAGTCTTCTAGGCGATGGATTTTGCCACCGTTACCTTCGATCAGAGTTTTGTAACGAGTAACCATTGCTGGCACTTGTTCGCTTTGATCTGGATGAACGATAAAAACGATTTCGTAGTGGCGCATATTTGCTCCTTTTGGTTAAAGCCTGCCGTATGCGTATCGATCAGGCAAGGTTTTGGTAAACCGTGGATTATACACTAAGACACCAACTCTCTGCAACTCACAGAAAAATGGCAATTAATTTAATTGATTCACTAGTGGAGGCTCGGCACTCTCAGCGCATTCTGTGTACCACAAAATGCGGTTACGGCCAGCTTTTTTAGCGGAATACAGGGCGAAATCAGCTTGTCGGAGAATTCTAGATGGGCTCTCTTCAAGCGAAGGAAAAACAGTCACACCACCAATACTAACAGTCAGCACATCAGCAGCGGTCGATTTTTCATGCGGGACATTCAAATCCTGCACGAGTTGAATGGTTTGCCTGCAAATACCCATTGAATCTTGCTCAGACACACCGGGCATTAACATGACAAACTCTTCTCCACCATATCTGGCAACATAGCCAGATGAAAGTGGAACTGAAACACGCATGCAACGAGCTACTAACTTCAACACATCATCACCCTTGCCATGACCATAGCAATCATTGAATGCTTTGAAATGATCAACATCTAACATAGCCATAGACAATGGCGCCTCCCAAGAGGCACATCGATGAAATTCTTCTATTAAAATCTCATCAAATTTACGACGATTATGTACTTCGGTTAAACCATCTAAGCTAGCTAGTTTTTCCAGCAATGCACGCTGACGTTCTAAGCGAAGAATATTAGCAATTCGCGCTTTTACTACCGCCAGATGAAAAGGCTTGGTGATGTAATCGTATGCGCCTAATGATATTCCATAGGCTTCATCATCCGCAGAATCTTGACTGGTAATAAAAGCAACTGCCAAATGCCGAGTACGCTGCTGCTCGCGCAAACGACGTTGTACTTCATAGCCACTGATATCAGGCAATACAACGTCTAGCAAGATAAGATCAGGTAAATACTTTGCCGCCTTATGAACAGCTTGCTCGCCGTTCTTGGCCAGAATCAAACGATAATCGTTTTTCAATAGCTCAGTCAGAATAGATCGATCCATCCATTCATCGTCAACGATTAGAATTGTCTGTTGTTCAAACACTATGTGTACTTACCAGAAATAATTAAATTCGGTCATCGTTACAATTGCTTGATGCATTGATTGCAAGGCAATAAGGCATTGAGTTTGCCCCACTTCAATCTGCCATTTCAATACTCATTTTCAGCAATCGGTACAAAACACTAACAAATAGACTCAAATCAATCAAGAAACCTGCAAATTATCCAGCCAAAAATCGTTGGCGGCGAGTTTCAGAAAGCACCATCCCTGTGGCCACGGAAACATTAAAACTTTCCACTTGGCCAAACATTGGAATGCTAACCAATTCATCACATAATTCTCGGGTTAGGCGACGCATGCCTTGCCCTTCATTGCCAAGCACCCATGCCATTGGGCCAGTGTGCTTAAAACCAAATAGATCGGTATTCGCTTCTCCTGCCGTACCTGCAATCCAAATTCCTTGATCTTTAATTTCTCGCAACGTTCTAGCAAGGTTAGTGACGGTTAAATACGGTACCGTTTCTGCCGCACCGCACGCCACTTTCGCTGCGGTTGCATTTAACCCAACCGCCTTGTCTTTAGGCGCAATCACCGCGTGCACCCCCATACCATCGGCAGTGCGTAAGCATGCACCTAGGTTATGCGGGTCTTGAATACCATCTAGCACTAATAGCAACGGTGGTTCTTTCAGGTCTGCCAACACATCGTCTAAATGCTTAGCTAACGGTGCAAACTCCACTTTGGCGACAACGCCTTGGTGAATAACTTCACCCACTCGCTCGGCCAACTGAGAGGCAGAAACTCGTTTTACAGGCACATTACGCTCTGTCGCCAATTGCAGAACACCTTTCATCCGACCATCATCTCTACCATCTTGGCAATAGATTTCGAAAAAACGATGACGCGCTTGGCGAAGGGCTGCTTGCACAGCATGAATACCGTAAAGATAACGAACAGAAGACATGTAAATCCTGAAAATAAAGCGAATATTTAATGAATCATTGTATCAGGCAAAGAGAGAATTACCAGAATTTAGCAAAGAAAAACAACAACAGGATTACATCTGCATGTCTTTATCTTGCTAGGAGCGCTTGTACAAAGGAAAATAACAATACAAAACGAAATATACAAATCAGCCAGGGTAAAGAATGCAAGCGCCAGAACAGCAGCCAAATGACAATGAAATCAAACAGCAAGCGATTCGCCGTGTGCTGATTGCTATCGCGCTAATCATGGCAGCAATTGTTGTGCTAAACGCGTTGAGCAGACTAAAAGAAAGTCAGCAAAAAACACTTTCACCTGAAAAGGCAGATACAGTAGCTTCTGCTGCTGCAACAGTTACGCCACAAACTACACCAACAATTAAACCTGACGTCGTTGCATCCAAAGCGGAATATATTGAGCAACCAGCCTCTGAAGCCCCTGCATCCTCCAGCGTTTCATCCACACCCAAAGTAGAAGCCGTAAGTAGCCACCCTGCCCCACCGGTTGTTGTGAACAATGCAGGTAGAATTACGCCTAAAGCAAATGATAGTTTAGTCATTAGCAACAACGAACCAACGACCATCGACAACCTGCCAGGGACACCACTAGCGATCCCAGCAAAGCCAGCACCAGCACAAACTAAAACTACCACCATTACCAAACCAAGCCTGACGCAACCAACGCCAAGCGTGACACCAAGTTCCGCCAAACCGCAACCCATTACCCCTCCGGCAAAACCGATCGTACCAGCAGCAACCATGCCGATTAACAACAACCATCTTGCCGTTCAGTCTTATACCGTTCAAGCAGGTGTATTTGGGCAATATGAGAATGCGAATACCTTGTACCAAAAATTACGAGAACAAGGCATTCCTGTGAGATTAGAATCTAGAGTGGTGATTGGACCATTCAAAGACAAGACAGCAGCAGAGGCCGCCACGCGGGAACTGCAGTCATTAGGGATTAAACCGTTAGTCATCCCCAATGTAACCACTGGCAAATAGATTAATCGAACACCCAGGAAAATAGGATGCCCATTTCGTTAGGTGCCGCTTTCGCTGCATGGGCATAGCCTAATGTTGGCACCCATGCCAACTGATCAGCAAGGAGCAACAACGGGGCAACCTCTCTCTGCCAAGGGGGAATCCCCTTTTCTTGCCAACATTGCTTTAATGACTTTGTGGGTGTATTTGAAGAAAGCTTAATTTTCTCTCCGCCTTGGCGTCCTCTTAGGATAGCAACCTCACTGCGAAGCCAATCCAGTCGAACTCCGTCCCCGTCCACTTGCTGCCAATGAAGCGAGCCTTGCCAATGGGGAATCGGTACAACACCAGCGGTCGAATGCCAATCAACCGCTAAGGTAAACACCGAGAACTCGGTAAATCGAGCGGTTTCAAAAAATAATTCTTGGCGATAGACGCCTACAAAATGCACCGCATTAGGAAGTGGAATGCGAATTTCCGCATCGATGCGTGATGTTTGTAATTGCTTCCATAAGTTTTCTAGCCATACTGCAGAAGGTGGTTGATGTTGGTGCATCTTTACCAACCAATGTCGAAGCACATTTTTTGCGCGGTAATCCGCCAAACCTAGCAAAGCACCAAGGCGCAGTGAATTCGATTGCGTCTGGCAGGTTTGCAAATCAATTGCAGCCAAGTCTTCAGCAATTGACATCGATTCTCTTAGCAATTTTTGCGAGCGACAAATCGCAGCACGGTAGGAAGGATAACGCGCTTCAATCACCGGCAGTACGGTCTGTCGCCAAAAATTACGGTCAAAACGCACGTCTTGGTTACTTTCGTCCTCTACCCATTGCCAACCTTGCTGCACAGCTAGTGCATACAACTGTTGCCGAGGAATACTTAACCAAGGCCGAAGCCACCACTTGCCATCCGCCTGACGAACCGCAGGCATACCAACAAGCCCCGCCGGCCCACTCCCGCGTAGCAACATCATCATGCCAGTTTCTACCTGATCATCTTGATGCTGGGCCAGCAGAAAAACCTCGGTCTCATGAGTTGCCAATGCCTGATAGCGAGCATCTCTGGCACAAGCTTCTAAGCTCTCCCCGCCTTCTCTGGTCAGTGTTAACTTGGTTGAAGAAAACTCGACACCAAGAGATTCACAAAGTGATTGGCAGAATGACAACCAGTCATCTGCATATCTACTAAGCCCATGATGCACATGATGAGCGGATAGCAGTACTTGATATTGCTGACACCAGTTATGTGCGCAATGCAGCAGGGCAACAGAATCCAAACCACCAGACAGGGCAACGGTAAGTTTGGCGGGCTTAAAAGACAAACTGGCCAGCACCGAATCGATGCTGGCCAGTAAGTTGGCATGTATATCAGAAGAAACCATGTTGACTCAGATTAGGCTGCTTCTACGTTAAATTTGCCATAGCTCATCAGACGCTCGTAACGATTGTCCAACAACTCATCAATTGGCTTATCTTGCAAATTCTTCAACGCGTCTTGCAGTGTCTTTTTCATGGTTTGCATCATCAAACGATGATCACGATGCGCACCACCTACTGGCTCATTCACGACTTTGTCAATTAAACCAAGGGTTTTCAAGCGACTTGCCGTAATGCCTAATGCTTCCGCTGCATCTGATGCACGCTCTGCAGTCTTCCAAAGGATAGAAGCACATCCTTCAGGAGAAATAACAGAATACGTTGAGTATTGCAGCATCATGGTTACATCGCCAACGGCAATCGCCAAAGCGCCACCGGAGCCACCTTCACCAATCACTGTACAAATGACAGGCACTTTTAGTGTTGTCATTTCATACAAATTGCGACCGATCGCCTCTGATTGGCCACGTTCTTCCGCGCCAATACCAGGATAGGCACCCGGTGTATCGATGAATGTAAATACCGGCAAACCAAAACGTTCTGCCATTTTCATTAAGCGTAAGGCTTTGCGGTAACCTTCTGGTTTAGGCATACCAAAGTTGCGCATGATCTTTTCTTTAGTATCACGGCCTTTTTGGTGCCCAATAACAACCACTGGTTGACCATTAAATCGGGCTAACCCACCGACAATTGCTCTGTCATCCGCAAACGTACGATCGCCATGTAGTTCATGGAAATCGGTAAAAATACCATCGATATAATCAAGGGTATAAGGACGCTGAGGGTGACGAGCAACTTGAGAAATTTGCCAAGGACTTAGCTTGGCATAAATATTCTTGGTTAATTCAAGGCTCTTTTTTTGCAGGCGATCAATCTCTTCAGAGATATCTACCGCAGAGTCGTCTTGCACGAAACGAAGCTCTTCAACTTTTGCTTCAAGTTCGGCAATTGGCTGTTCAAATTCTAAAAAGGTGGTCTTCATCCGCTATGGAATCCACTACTGGAAATGGGCGATATAATACTACCAAGCGAGCGAAACGCCAAACACATGACAATGGCTTAAGATTTTTTTCCTAAGCCATTTATCAAAATGTAGCTAAACCCAGCGCCAATGCTAGATTTATACGTTTCTAAATACTAATTCGCAAGTTGTTGCTTGTTTTTGTAACCCGGTTTGTTTATCCAAGTTTAGCAAGATCGGAAATTTTGCTTTTGGCACGATGACACTTGCATCTTCAGAACGGCCTAACAACATTAACACGACAACATGATCGCCTTCTGTATAAGACAGCAAATTAGTTTCTTCGTCTGTCAGTGTCAGTTCATAACGAACATCAAAGATTGCAGGATCGACAACACTAAATGTGACATCAGGACGATCAAGCGATTGCAACCAGCGTACCAATGGATTTGCTTTTTGCTCATCATGTAGCAATTTAAAACGCGTACAATCTTCAAATCCTGGCAGTCCGACAGGGAATGTCAGTGTTGTTGCAGGATCAATATCTACTGGACCAAACCATTCTGTCATAATCTGCATGTTGAGGTTTTCCTGTAATCATAGGTAATCAAGTCATTAGCATAAGTGGCTTAAATAAAAAAAACCAGCGGCGTTCGCTGTCTTTTGTTTTTTTTATATACATTCTTGATTTAAAGCAGTGTTAAGAGATACGTATTCGATGAAGCCATTCAGATGGGACATATTTTGCAAAGTAGTCGATAACTTTGGCGATATCGGCGTTTGCTGGCGATTTGCCAAACAATTAGCAACAGAAACAAATGAGACAATACGTCTATGGGTCGACGATTTACCTACCATGCAAAAATTGGTAAATACCGTTCAATTAGACCTACCCTCTCAACTAATCGAGGGGATTGAAGTCCAACAATGGGATGATGCCAATATCGATGCATGCACAGTCTTCTCCGACATCGTGATTGAAGCCTTCGCATGCGATATTCCACTCTCTTATATTTCAAAAACGTATCAGGCAAATCCTCATTTTTGCTGGATTAACCTCGAGTATTTATCCGCAGAATCTTGGGTCGAAGATTGCCATGGCATGACATCGATTCATCCACAACTTGGCATAACCAAGTACTTCATCTTCCCTGGGTTCACTGACAAAACAGCAGGATTATTTCGAGAACACGATTTAATTAGTAAAAGAGATCAATATTTATCCTCAATCAATCGTGCAAATGAGATTGAACGAGCTAAAAAGCCTATCTATATCAGTTTATTTGCGTATGAGAATCCATCTCTTCCCGTATTGCTAGATACGTTAATGAATTATTCTCAGCCGATTCATTTATATGTAACCGATAGCAAAATCTTGCCTGATGTTAAAAGCTGGCTTCATTCGCACATCAATCCACCTTCAATCATCGAAACTTCTCGTCATTTTAAAATGGACAAGTTAGTAATCGAATGCCTGCCTTTCATGAGCCAAGATGAATATGATGAACTGTTGTGGCGATGTGATTTAAATTTCATCAGGGGAGAAGATTCATTTCTTCGCGCACAATGGGCTGGTAAGCCATTTATTTGGCACATCTACCAACAAGAAGAAAATGCACATTTAGATAAACTATCTGCTTTTTTAGATCGCTACCTAAATGCTTGGCCAACACAACTGGCGGCCAATTTTCGCGCCCTGTCATATCAGTGGAACACAGATCTGAAAGAATCAGATTTGCTCACAAATTTACTAAATAGCCTGCCAGAACATGAAGACTTAGCCATATCTTGGCAAAAAACGCTGGAAAAACAACAACCAATTGCCAAACAGCTGGCACAATTCTGCAAAAGCAGGTTAGAATTATGAGTTTGGCGGACACTCTGTATCGCCCAATTTGACACAGTTAAAACAGGATAGTTTGACAATGAAAACCGCTCAGGAACTCCGCTCTGGCAACGTATTTATGCTAGGTAACGACCCAATGGTTGTTCAAAAAGCTGAATACAACAAATCTGGCCGTAACGCTGCTGTGGTCAAGATGAAAATGAAAAACTTGCTGACCGGCTCTGCTTCTGAAGCCGTTTACAAGGCTGACGAAAAATTTGACGTTGTGATCTTAGATAAGAAAGAGTGTACCTACTCTTACTTTGCTGATCCAATGTACGTGTTCATGGATACAGAATTCAATCAGTACGAAATCGAAGCTGATAACATGGGCGACGTGCTTCAGTACCTACAAGATGGTATGGAAGACGTATGTGAAGTTACTTTCTACAACGGTAAAGCAATTTCTGTTGAACTACCAACAACGATTGTTCGTGAAGTGTCTTACACAGAACCAGCAGTTCGTGGCGATACCTCTGGTAAAGTAATGAAACCAGCTAAATTGACTAACGGTGCAGAAATTCAAGTTG
Source organism: Leeia speluncae (assembly GCF_020564625.1). Lineage (NCBI taxonomy): Bacteria > Pseudomonadati > Pseudomonadota > Betaproteobacteria > Neisseriales > Leeiaceae > Leeia > Leeia speluncae. The sequence goes on along the minus strand of NZ_JAJBZT010000006.1, from coordinate 18,072 downwards.
CTGCATTCGTTGAAATTGGCGACATGATTGAAATCGATACACGTACACACGAATTCAAGCGTCGCGCTTAATTCTTACGTTTGTTGATTGGGTTTCACCCAATAAAAAAGCCCGCTAATGCGGGCTTTTTTGCGTCTACATCAAATTACTTCCAGTCTTTCAGTGACTTTCTCAACGTAATTAGCCACAACTCGGTTTTGTCATCATTTTGCTCAATAGAAAGCGATGCACCTTGATGAACATTTCCCGACTTATCTTGCAGCTTGCCGTCAGAAACTACTAACTCATCTAGCTTCTTATCTGTCCCTTTTAACTGACTACCAACTGCAAAATCATTATCATTAATGACCGCTAACGTCGTGCCATCCACCAGTGCAAGGCCTTCTGATTTTTCAGGCTTCCAACCTAGCTTTCTTAAATCCAAGATGGTTTTCTTGGTTGCAAATTGCACCCCCATTTGCTGAACATCTGCAGCATTAGCAAACTCTAGTAATTTGCCATTTGGTAGTGTCTTACCTTGAATATCGGTAGCATTCGATAAATCAACCAGCACAATATCGTTGTGCATTTGCTTATCTTTATCTTTGCCTTGTTCGATCAATGCAAACTTTGTTTCAGAGATCGCAACAATATCCCCAATCTTCATATCTCCGGCTTTCTTAAAGAAGGCAGAAACAGGGTAAGCATATTGTTTTACACTGTCAGTAGCTGGGTCTAGTACAACGATACGAGTAAACAACGCATCACTCTTCGTCTTACCTTCTACATCCAATGTACTTTGAATGGTTGCAACCACCTTGCCAGATGGTGTCACGGCAACCCCTTCAAAACCACGGTTGGGCTGGCGAAATGCTAGTTCAGCAGGCAATCCAACGCCGGGGCCATACTTTTTTAGGACCTCACCAGTTTTGCCATCAATTTTGGCAATAAATGGACCATACTCGTCCACAATCCACAAATTACCTTGGGCATCGAAATCAATCCCTTCGGGATCTAGACCATTCACATCATAAGACAATGTATTTAGGAGGCGATCTAAACCAACCTCACCCGTAGACCCCACAGAGCCAGATGGTACTGGCAATCCAGAAATCTGCTTGCCAGATTGTTTAATAGGCATGGTTTGAATGACTGCCGCTTTTTCAGCTAACGAAACACGAATTTGCGCAATAGTTGGCGTAAAGTCTGGCGCCACAAATAATTTGCTTGCAGTCGCTTTCCCCCTCACCAACACATCTGGCGTATCCACATTTGGACCACGGTCTGTTAACGACCAAAACTCTAATGCCGAAGTCCCTTTTTCATATCCTTTGAAGCGCAATCCAGAGCCAACTGCCATTGGCATGCCTTGAGGAAGCTTTGGGGTATGCACTTCATATCGTTCAATTGCAGACACATCTGGCAGTGTTGATGGTAAAAAACTAAACTCTTCAGCCATTGCCGGTAAAGAAACTAAGCCGATTAAGGCTGAAATTGTGCGCTTCATATCTTCCTCAAGTCATTCATCACGAAAGTAGATAAACTTATCAGGGGTAGATGACAGAAAAATGACTAAGTTTCTTATCCGTAAAAAATAAAAAAACCGATCAGTCACCTGATCGGTTTTTTATTACGTTAAACCAGACAATTACTTCATTGTAGGCATAACAAATTCAGCACCAGCACGAATACCTGTTGGCCAGCGAGTGGTCACGGCTTTCATTTTGGTGTAGAAACGAACGCCTTCAGGGCCGTGCATATGATGATCACCAAATAGAGATGCCTTCCAGCCACCAAAGCTATGGAATGCCATTGGTACTGGAATAGGCACGTTAATACCAACCATACCTACTTGCACACGGTGAGCGAAGTTACGCGCTGCATCACCATCACGGGTAAAGATGGAAGTACCGTTACCGAATTCGTGGTCATTGATCAGTTTTAGCGCCGCTTCGAAGTCTGGCACACGAACAATGCACAATACTGGGCCAAAGATTTCTTCTTTGTAGATGGTCATTTCTGGGGTTACGTTGTCGAATAATGTACCACCCAAGAAGAAGCCATTTTCATAGCCAGGCACTTTCAGACCACGGCCATCAACAACTAATGTTGCACCCTCTTCAACACCTTTAGCCACATAACCAGCTACTTTTTCTTGGTGCTGTTTGGTCACCAATGGACCCATTTCAGCATGAGGATCAGTACCCACGTTGATTTTCAATGTGCGAGCACGCTCTGCCATTTTTTCAACTAGTTGATCAGCTACATCGCCAACCGCTAGCGCAACAGAAATCGCCATACAACGCTCACCAGCTGAACCGTAAGCTGCGCCAGTCAATGCATCCACTGCTTGATCTAGGTCTGCATCAGGCATCACGATCATGTGGTTTTTCGCGCCACCTAGTGCCTGAACACGTTTGCCGTGATGCGCACCAGTTTCGTAGATGTATTTAGCAATTGGAGTAGAACCAACAAAGCTAATTGCTTGCACGTCTGGGTGGGTCAATAGACCATCAACCGCTAGTTTGTCACCATGCAATACGTTAAATACGCCATCTGGCAAGCCAGCTTCTTTTAGTAGATCTGCAATCAACAAGGCAGCAGAAGGATCGCGCTCAGATGGTTTTAGAATGAAGGTGTTACCGGTTGCAATCGCCACCGGGAACATCCACATTGGCACCATGGCAGGGAAGTTAAATGGGGTAATACCAGCAACCACACCTAAGGATTGGCGAGTGGTGTAAGCATCGATACCACCACCTACTTGCTCGGTGTATTCACCTTTCAACAATTGAGGAATGCCACAAGCAAATTCCACTACTTCAAGACCACGGGTCACTTCACCCATTGCATCAGATACCACTTTACCGTGTTCGCTGCTGATCAATTCAGCCAGTTTCTGCATGTTTTGCTCAAGCAAATCTTTGAACTTGAACATCACGCGTGAACGACGTAGTGGGCTAGTTGCAGACCAAGCTGGGAACGCAGCTTTTGCCGCAGCAACAGCGGTATTTACATCGGCTTCATCTGCCAAACGTACTTTTGCAACTACTTCGCCTAGCGCTGGGTTGAACACATCACTTGTGCGGGTACCTGTACCAGCAACACGTTGACCGTTGATATAGTGAAGAACTTCTGACATTACTTTCCCCTCAATCATGGTTTTAATAAGAGACGGTGATCGATTGAAATTCACCGCCCCAATTTACTCACTAGCAAAGCACCAAACATTTACTCAATGGTTTTTAGTACATCTGCTAATACGTTAAAGATCTGGTCGATCTGCTCTTTATTGATGATCAGTGGAGGCGACAAGGCAATGATGTCACCAGTGGTACGGATCAATACACCTTTGTCCCAAGCCTTGAGATACACCTCAAATGCACGCTTACCTACTTTACCTGGCGCAGACTCTAGTTCAATACCAGCAACAAGACCGATATTGCGAAGGTCTTTCACATGCGGCAGACCTTTTAGTGAATGCACACCGGCTTCCCAGTGACTTTCCAATGCAGCAGCACGCTCAAATAGCTTCTCTTCTTGGTAAAGATCCAGTGTTGCAACTGCAGCAGCAGCAGCAACAGGATGTGCCGAGTAGGTATAGCCATGTGGCAATTCGATCGCATTTTCTGCGCTCGCTGCCATGTACGCATCGTGAATTTCTTGTTTCACGATGACTGCACCCATTGGAATAACACCGTTACTTAGGCCTTTTGCACAAGTAATAATGTCAGGAACAACATCAAACTTGTCTGCACCCCAAGCGGTACCCAAACGACCAAAACCGGTAATCACTTCATCAAAAATCAACAAAATGCCGTGTTTGGTACAAATCTCGCGCAAGCGCTTTAGGTAACCTTTTGGAGGCAAGATCACACCAGTAGAACCTGCAACTGGCTCAACAATAATGGCAGCAATGGTCGAAGGATCGTGCAAGGTGGTGATGCGCGCTTCAACAGCATTAGCCATTTCTTCGCCACCCAATGCTGGCTCGCCTTTAGAAAAAGCGTTACGAGCCAAATCATGAGTGTGAGACAAATGATCAACACCTGCCAATGCATTGCCAAACAACTTACGGTTGCCAGCAATACCACCAACAGAAATGCCACCAAAGTTCACACCGTGGTAACCACGTTCACGACCAATCAATTTAGTACGAAGATGATCGCCTTTCATGCGGTGATAACCTAGCGCGATTTTGAGCGCGGTATCCGCAGATTCTGAACCAGAGTTGGTAAAAAACACACGATTCAAACCGGCTGGCGCCATTTTCGCCAAACGGTCGGCTGCGATAAACGCTTGAGGGTGTCCCATTTGAAATGGTGGTGCATAATCTAAGGTAGCAATCTGACGCTGAACCGCTTCCGTAATAGTTGGGCGATTGTGACCAGCGTTTACACACCATAGACCAGCAGTACCATCTAGAATCTGGCGGCCATCAATATCGGTAAAATGCATGTCCTGTGCAGAAACCAACATACGTGGTGCTGCTTTGAACTGGCGATTTGCCGTAAATGGCATCCAGTATGCATCCATTGGCAATGGGCTACCGTTCCATTCAAGTGTCATCGTTATCTCCTTGAGCTCTTCATTACAAGGTTGGTGAGGGGTGTGCTAACTGTATTGGCTTTACCAATACAGTCACATATACAGTTTAAAAATTGTGTACACTAGCTGTATTGGAATTTTTCCCTTTACGGTTATGTTGCAATGAACAAAAGCTTATTACCTCTTTTAGATCTCAACCCTGAAAGTAACGAGTCCCTCGTTTCTCAAATCGTGAATGGATTGAGCAACCGAATTAGCAATCGGCAACTACGCCCTGGCAGCAAAGCCCCGTCCATCAGGCAATTTGCCCAAGCGCATGGGATATCTACCTTTACCGTTGTAGAAGCGTATGATCGATTAGTAGCCAAAGGCTTTTTGCAACCAAGGCGAGGTGCAGGTTTTTTTGTGGCCGATTCAGCACCGAAAACAGACCCTGTTAAACCGAGGTTAAATGAAAGTAACGTAGACAGTTATTGGTTACTTAGAAATGTGTATGAAAATGCCGAATCAGGCATTCATGCTGGTTGCGGCTGGCTACCAACCACCTGGCTAGATGAAGAAGCCTTACAAAAAGGGCTACGGCAGGCGGCAAGATCAACCGACCGCATTGTGAAATATGGCCACCCTAAAGGGTATGCACCACTAAGAGAAACCATCTCACGTCACTTACAAGAACTAGAAATTGAAGTAGGTACCGAACAAGTCCTATTAACACTTGGGGCGAGTCAAGCGCTTGATTTAGTCACCAGACGCCTCACCGTCACCGGCGATACAGTACTCGTAGATGATCCGGGTTATAGTAACTTGATGTCCGCACTTAGATTGCGTGGCTTAAAACTCATTGGCGTCCCAATGACCCCGAGCGGACCTGATATTCAGGCCTTAACGAATATCCTCGCAACCCATCGCCCGAAGTTGTATTTTACCAATACACAACTGCAAAACCCGACTGGGGCAAGTTATAGCCCTGCCACGGCTTATCGCGTCCTACAGTTGGCGGCACAGTATGACTTCAAAATAGTGGAAGATAATGTATCGAGTGACCTAGTTCCCGGCAGGCAGCAGACACTCGCCAGCATGGATCAATTAAAGCAAGTGGTCTATATCGGTAGTTTTTCAAAATCGATTGCGCCGGGATTGCGCGTAGGGTTTATCGCGGCGGAAAAAGGCTTATTAGAAGAATTGGTTTACCATAAGCTCGTTTCCGGCATGGCCACCCCAGAGCTCAACGAAACGCTCGTGCACGGCATCCTAACGGAAGGCCATCACCGCAAACACCTAGAACAATTGAAAGAAAAACTGGGGCGCGCACAAGAGAAAACCGCTCGGCGACTAGAAGAAGCTGGTTTTGAACTCTTTCATGAACCAGGTGCGGGGATGTTTTTATGGGCGAAATGTAAAAAAACAGCAATTGACCCACTCATTCTTTCACAATTAGCCGTATCAAAAGATATTTTGTTAGCCCCTGGCTATTTATTTAGGCCAGATCAATCCAATACACCTTGGCTTCGCTTTAATGTTGCATATTGTGATAATGATCGCTTATTCCAGTTTTTTAACGAAGTTTTTGCGAGAGATTTCATCATTACGTAATTCTGTGCGCAAATGATTCACCTTAAATGCTGCAGTGCAAATAAGCAAAGAAATGCCCTTCAGCGGGGTCAATCTTAGTTTATAATGTAAAACGAAACGTTATTCTCACTTATGGAAACTCCATGAAACTGATTATTTCACTGACCAGCCCGTACGCCCGCAAGGCAAGGATCGTGGCACAGGAAAAGCAGCTCACAGTGGAAAATGTGATCGACATTCCTTGGAATGCAGATACCAACGTGCCTAATCTAAACCCATTAGGCAAAATCCCTGTTTTGATTTTGGATGATGGTGATACGCTATTCGATTCCAGAGTAATTGTGGAATACATGGATCGCCTCTCCCCTGTTGGCAAATTGCTACCACAAGATACCCGACCTCAAACTCGCGTAAAACGTTGGGAGGCATTAGCCGATGGTATTTGCGATGCAGCAGTGACGATTTTTCTAGAGAAAACCAAACGCGCCGCAGATAAGCAAGACCCGGATTGGATTGCTCGCCAAGAAGAGAAAATTCACCGAGCCTTGCAAGTCATGTCAGAACAATTGGCAGATAAGACTTGGTGTGTCGGCGAAGGCTTTACCCTTGCAGATATCGCGACAGGCTGCGCTTTAGGCTACTTAGATTTACGATTTACAGAACTCAACTGGAAAGAGTCATACCCAAATCTGGCCAGACATTTCCAAAAGTTATCAGAACGCCAAAGCTTTATTGATACGCTACCACCTGCTTAATTCAGTATTGAATCTGCATTGAAATAGTCACAAAAAAAAGCTCATGCTGACCGCGTGAGCTTTTTTTACGTCTTTTTCTCAACCTATCAAACACTATTTAAGTTGCAACACTCATAAAAAAGCCCCGATGCATATCGGGGCCTTTTTACGTAACAACTTTCTAGCGCTTACTTAGCTGCTAACCAGTCTTGTACACTCGCTAAAGCAGCAGCAAGGTTCTCTGGTTGAGTCCCACCCGCTTGCGCCATATCTGGACGGCCACCGCCTTTACCACCAACTTGCTGAGCAACGTGATTTACCACTTCGCCCGCTTTCACTTTGCCAGTTAAGTCTGCTGTCACACCTGCAATCAGCGATACTTTGCCATCAGCATGCGTTCCCAATACCACGACACCACTGCCCAACTTATCTTTTAGTGTATCCATGGTTTGACGCAATGTAGAAACATCGGCACCCGCTAATTCAGCCACCAACAACTTCACGCCATTCACTTCAACGGCCTTTTCAATTAATTCGCCACTCTGGCTACTTGCCAATTTAGCTTTTAATTGTGCAATTTCTTTTTCAAGGCTACGTAAGTTGTCCTGGGTCTGCGTAATACGGCTAGTTAACTCTGCAACCGGCGCTTTTAACAAGCCCGCAGCTTCTTTGATCAGCATATCTTGCTGCTGCACCCATGCAACAGCCGCTTCACCGGTCACCGCTTCGATACGGCGTACACCGGCTGCCACACCGCCTTCAGATACGACTTTAAAGAAGCCAATATCACCGGTACGGTGCACGTGCGTACCACCACACAATTCAGTTGAGAAATCCCCCATTTGTAGCACACGGACTACATCACCGTATTTCTCACCAAATAGCGCCATTGCACCAGTTTTTAATGCATCGTCAAAAGACATCAAGCTAGCAGTTACGTCGTAGTTAGCCATAACGACATGGTTAACAATGCTCTCGATTTTTGCAATTTCTGCCGCGGTAACAGGTTGACCATGCGCAAAGTCAAAACGAGTGCGTTCGTGGTTAACAAGCGATCCTTTTTGCGACACATGCGTACCCAATACCTCACGCAGTGCTTCGTGAAGCAAGTGGGTTGCCGAGTGGTTACGGGCAGTTGCTTGGCGACGGTGCAAATCAATCGTTGCTTGCACACTATCACCCACGCTTAATTGGCCGCGGCTTAGCACACCGTGGTGGCCAAACACACTCGCCTGAATCTTTTGTGTGTCTTTCACATCAAACAAAGCGTCAACACCACCAGTTGCAGAGATTTCACCGGTATCGCCAACTTGACCACCGCCTTCCGCATAGAAAGCAGTATTGTCTAGGACCACAATACCAGCATCACCAGCAACTAACTGATCAACGGCTTGGCCATCTTTGTAGAGGGCAAGCACTTTTGCATCAACGCTCGCTTCCACATAACCTTCAAAAGCAGTCGCTGCGCCAGCGTATTCCACATTGGCCGATGTTTTGAAGCTAGATGCTGCGCGCGCTCTTTCACGCTGAGCTTCCATTTCACGCTCAAAACCATCTAGATCTACTTCAACACCACGTTCGCGGCCAATATCTGCTGTCATATCAACAGGGAAACCGAACGTATCGTAAAGTTTGAAGATCACTTCGCCGCTTAGCTTTGTACTGTTAGCAGACAGCGCATCTTCTAGCACTTGCATGCCATTTTCTAATGTCTTAGCAAACTGCTCTTCTTCTGCTTTCAGCGCAGCCACTACACGTGATTCTGCCTCTTTCAGCTCAGGATAAGCTTCACCCATTTCTTTCACTAAATCAGGCACTAGCTTATGAAAGAACGATTGTTTCTGTCCCAACTTATAACCATGGCGAACTGCACGACGGATAATACGGCGCAGTACATAGCCACGGCCTTCATTACTCGGCATCACGCCATCAGTAATCAAGAAAGAACATGCACGAATATGGTCTGCAATCACTTTCAGAGATGGTTGATCTTGGGTGTATTCAAGCCCGGTTTCACGCGCAGCTGCTTTTAGCAGGTTCACAAAAAGATCGATTTCGAAGTTCGAATGTACATGCTGTAACACAGCAGACAAACGCTCCAAGCCCATACCGGTATCAACAGATGGCTTCGGTAACGGATGCAATACACCGCTTTCATCGCGGTTAAACTGCATAAACACGTTATTCCAAATTTCGATAAAACGATCGCCATCTTCTTCGGGGCTTCCTGGAGGGCCACCAGCCACATCCGGGCCATGGTCGTAGAAAATTTCCGTACAAGGACCACATGGACCAGTATCACCCATCGTCCAGAAGTTATCTGATGCGTATGGTGCGCCTTTGTTGTCACCAATACGGATGATACGATCGGCAGGAACGCCCACTTCTTTATTCCAGATATCGAATGCTTCGTCATCTGATGCGTAGACGGTGACAAGTAAACGCTCTTTTGGCAATTTAAGCCATGCGTCACCCGTCAAGAACTCCCACGCGAAACTAATTGCATCACGTTTGAAGTAATCACCAAATGAGAAGTTACCCAACATTTCGAAAAATGTATGGTGACGAGCGGTATAACCCACATTTTCTAAGTCATTATGCTTACCACCCGCGCGCAAGCAACGCTGAGAGGTCACGGCACGTGTATAACTACGCTTTTCAAAACCTAAGAAACAGTCTTTAAACTGAACCATACCAGCAACGGTAAACATTAGCGTCGGGTCGTTGCCTGGTACTAGTGGACTAGAAGAAACCACTTGGTGGCCCTTGCTAGCAAAAAATTCCAAAAACTTCTTACGTATATCAGCACTTTTCATGGGATCTATCTTTAGCCGGCTACAGCGCCGCAAGAGGTCAATAATCCCTAGATTTTCTTATGAAACAGGGTGTTCTGCCAACATGAAAATGAAAGTTTTATAAAGAAACTTGGTAGATAAGCGTTTTTCGCCCAACACTTAGTGGTCCATCTGATAAAATATAGGAATTAAATGCGCCTGTTTGCCTCAGTCTCAAACAGGACTTGAAGTCCCGGTCTACGCACCCTCTACAAGTAAACATTTCGACTAACCCATCTGGTAACCCAAGACTGAACAAGACGAACATGTCATTGTGGCGCTTACCGAAGGACTTCAATCCCCATGAAATTTACCGACTTAGGATTATCCGAGCCTATTCTTGAGGCCATTACCGCATCAGGTTACGACACCCCTACCCCCATTCAAGCACAAGCGATTCCTTGTATTTTAGAAGGAAAAGATTTACTTGCTGCAGCACAAACAGGGACGGGGAAAACGGCTGGTTTTACACTCCCGATTCTTCATCGCCTGACCGACAAAAGTAAAAAAGGGCCTTCAGAAGGACGCCCACCAGTAAGAGCACTCGTGTTGACCCCTACCCGCGAATTGGCAGCGCAAGTCGATGAAAGCGTAAAAACCTACGGTCAATTTTTAAAACTGACCTCTTTTGCTATGTTCGGTGGAGTCAGCATCAATCCGCAAATTAAAGCGTTAAAAAGCCGAGTAGATATTCTTGTTGCCACGCCTGGGCGGCTTTTAGACCATGTCAGACAAGGTACATTGGACCTGTCGAAAGTAGAAATTCTGGTGCTAGATGAAGCAGACCGCATGTTAGATATGGGGTTTATTCGTGACATCCGTAAGATATTAGAATTACTACCTACATCGCGCCAAAATCTACTTTTCTCTGCCACGTTCTCAGATGATATTAAAAATCTAGCAAGTAGCTTCCTCAGTAACCCTGAAACCATTGAAGTTGCAAGAAGAAATACAGCAGCCGAAACCGTGCAACAAGAAGCGGTTTTAGTGAATAAAGAAGATAAACGTCATTTGCTAACCCATCTGATTAAATCGAAAAACTGGTTTCAAGTGCTCGTCTTTACCAGAACTAAACATGGCGCCAATGCGCTAACTGAACGCTTGTTAAAAGCAGAAATTCCTACATTAGCGATTCATGGCAATAAAAGCCAAGGCGCACGTACCAGAGCACTATCTGAATTTAAAAGTGGTAAGTTGCAAGTATTAGTGGCAACCGATATTGCTGCTCGTGGTTTAGATATCGACCAACTACCACACGTAGTAAACTACGAACTGCCGTCTGTAGCAGAAGATTATGTTCATCGTATTGGCCGCACAGGTAGAGCAGGCGCAGAAGGAAGTGCAATTTCGCTAGTAGCACCAGATGAGAGAAAAGCACTTCAAGCCATCGAAAAAATGATGGGCAAGCAAATTCCATTAGCGCAATACGACTTTCCAAAACCAGAAGCGTCTGAGCGCCCAAGTAGAGCGCCCAAGCCAGCTTTAAACAAGCCTCGGACCAATCATCAAAAATCGACCACGCCAGCAGAAAAAATAACAAGAGAAGTGAGTGCACCATCTGACGCACCAAAAACAACTACCAAACCATTTATTCCAAAACGTAGTTTGGCAGCGGGAAACAACACGCACGGGACAACACCTTCCCGTGATAAGTCACCGAGAAGAAAACCTCGCTAAATAAGCTAAGTAAAAAAAAGGGCCGACGATAAATCGATCGGCCCACCACGACTGCAGAGGAAAATGATTCAAAACCCATTCAACACACGGTTTTGAAATTGAATGTCTTCAAATAACACCTTTACCAGCTAATTCAGCTAGTTGCTCTTCCGTTAAGCCAGCTATATCACTCAACACTTCTTGTGTATGCTGCCCAAGCGTAGGTGGTGCAACGTTATATTCGATTGGTGTTTCACTTAATCGAATTGGATTAGCCACCAATGGCACATTTCCAGCGCTTGGGTGCGGAACATTCACCTTAATCTGACGATATTGCACATGAGGGTCTTCAAACGCCTGCGGAATACTATTAATCGGGCCACAAGGTATCGTCTCAACCTCTAACATCTGCAACCATTCATCGCGATTACGTAATTTCATTGCTTCCGCAATCATCGGCACCAAAATCTGCCGGTTTTTCACCCGGTTTTTATTAGCAGCAAATCGCTCGTCATTTGCCCACTCAGCATGCCCACACAACGCGGCAAAACGTGCAAATTGCGTATCATTGCCTACAGCCACAATAATGTGCCCATCCGCCACTTCAAAAACTTGGTAGGGAACAATATTAGCGTGTGCATTTCCTAACCGTGGTGGCTTCATTCCACCGACTAAATGGTTACTCGCTACATTCGCCAACATGGCCAGTTGGCAATCTAGTAACGCAATATCAATATGCTGGCCAACGCCAGTTACTTGTCGGTGATTTAACGCGGCCAAGATGGCAGTTGTGGCATACATACCGGTAAACAAGTCCGTTACAGCCACCCCAACCTTCTGAGGCTCTCCATCTGGGTCACCAGTAATACTCATTAAGCCGCCAAGACCTTGAATCATAAAGTCATAGCCAGCACGTTCCGCATAAGGACCAGATTGACCAAAGCCAGTAATAGAGCAATACACAATATCAGGCTTAATGGCTTTGATACTGTCGTAATCCAACTGATACTTTTTTAGGCCACCGACTTTAAAATTTTCGAGCACAACGTCACATTGCTTTACTAATTCGTGTAACAACGCTTGGCCTTCTGGTCTTGTAAAATCTATCGTGACCGATTGCTTACCACGATTAGCACACAAGTAATATGCGGCCTCTTTTGTATCGTTTCCGTTAGTGTCTTTTAAAAAGGGAGGGCCCCAACCACGGGTATCATCCCCATTTAATGTTCGCTCGACTTTAATCACATGGGCACCTAAGTCCGCTAAGTTTTGACTGCACCAAGGCCCAGCCAATACTCTGGAAAGATCCAGTACACGTAAATGAGATAAAGCACCCATGTTTTTCTCTTTTTTATTTGTTGCAGAAATTAAGCGCCAAATGCCGCAATACCCGTCTGTGCACGACCAAGAATCAACGCATGCACATCGTGAGTACCCTCATAGGTATTCACCGCCTCAAGATTCATCACGTGGCGGATAATATGATATTCATCTGCAATACCATTTCCACCATGCATATCACGTGCAACACGGGCGATATCTAGCGATTTCCCGCAGTTATTACGTTTAATGAGGGAAATCATTTCTGGTGCCCACTGATCCGCATCTAAAAGGCGAGCAACCTGCAACGCAGCCTGCAAACCTAGCGTAATTTCTGTTTGCATATTGGCTAGCTTCAATTGAATCAGCTGATTCGCCGCTAATGGACGACCAAATTGTTTACGGTCTAGGGTATATTGACGTGCGGCATGCCAGCAGAACTCTGCAGCCCCCATCACTCCCCACGCAATGCCAAAACGGGCTTTATTCAAACAACCAAATGGACCTTTTAAACCTTTTACATTCGGTAATAAGTTCTCAGCAGGGACGAACACCTCATCCATCACAATCTCACCAGTAATGGAGGCACGAAGCGAAAACTTACCTTCAATTTTCGGCGCAGATAGACCTTTCATCCCTTTTTCTAAGATAAAACCACGAATTTCGCCGGCATCATCTTTTGCCCAAACGATGAAAATGTCTGCAACGGGTGAATTGGTAATCCACATTTTGCTACCTGAAAGTGAATAACCACCTGCTACACTTTTCGCGCGCGTAATCATTCCACCAGGGTCAGAGCCATAGTTTGGTTCTGTTAATCCAAAACAGCCAATAATCTCGCCGGTTGCCAATCTTGGTAAATACTTTTGCTTTTGCTCTTCTGAACCATAAGCATAAATTGGGTACATAACTAAAGAAGACTGCACACTCATCGCAGAACGGTAACCAGAATCAACACGCTCTACTTCTCTAGCAATCAAGCCGTACGAAACATGCCCTAAACCTGCGCCACCATATTCCTCAGGAATCGTTGCGCCAAGAAAACCCAATTCGCCCATTTCTTTCATGATGCTCACATCAAAAGTTTCATGGCGGTTTGCTTCAAGAATCCTAGGCATTAATTGCTCTTGGCAATAGCTATTTGCCGCATCTTGAACCATGCGTTCTTCTTCACTTAACTGTGAAGACAACATGAGTGGATCATTCCATTGAAAGTTAAATTTGCTCATTCTGATCTCCTTAGCGAGAATTCATCAATTCCGCTTTGCGGAACTTTATTTCACAATGCAAAAATAATACGCCAGTCTCCAAAAAAAAGCAAAGCTGCTAGCGCAAACATCAGAATCATTTGACGCAAATAAAAAAGCCCTGCAGTTTTTTCAACCACAGGGCTTTCTCATACAAACAGACAAAAGTTAACGAACCATAAACTCTCGATCAACAGCCGTCCAACTTTCAAAATCAGAAAACTTCATCGGCTTAGCCACCCAGTAGCCTTGCACACTATCTGCATTCAGTTGCCGAATCATGTCTAACTGCGCACGAGTCTCCACCCCCTCGCATATCACTTTTAAAGACAACGCATGCGCCATACGCACAATCGCCTCAACAATTGCATCTCCCTCGAACCCTAAACGATTAATGAAGGATCTATCTACCTTAATGGAGGTAAATGGAAGTGTATGCAATCTAGCCAAGGAAGAATAACCAGTACCAAAATCATCCAAGTGGAAATTAATACCTAAACCGGCACAATAATTCATTGGTCCAAGCAAACTATTCTCATTACTTTCTAGTAAAGATTCAGTAATTTCAAGATTTAGCCAGCCACCAGAGAAATCATTTTGCCGCAATACCAACTCAAGCTCTTCAACAAACCCATCTTCAAGCAACTCTTGAATCGAGACATTAACAGACATACGGCTACCCGGATGGGCGAGAATATAAGACCGACAGCGCTGGCAGGCTTTATTCAATAATTCCAAAGTAAGCTGTCGCATCATATGCGCATTTTCAGCAACGGGTATAAACGTTCCAGGCATTACCAAACCAAGACGAGGATGATTCCACCTTGCCAATATCTCAAATTCTTTCAATGAGAGGTCATTTGCGTTCACAATGGGTTGAATAACAAAGTCAATTTCATCGTTGGTTAACGCCGTAGCAAGCTCAGCCTCTAAACGAGAATTTTCCTCCAAAAATTCCAGCATCCAATCCGCAAAAATAGTCACACGATTTCGACCATATTGCTTAGCACGGTACATCGCAATATCGGCTTTTTTCATCAAAATAGAATTATAGGTATTATCGATCTGACGATTCTCAACAAATACCACACCAATACTAGCCGTCATGTTAAAGCACAGACGATCTGACATTAATCCGCTTTGCAGATTTAAAAGAATATTATTAGCAAGTAGTTGAGCCTCTTCTACGCGAGAAATTTCAGGTAAGAGAATGGCAAATTCATCTCCTCCAAGACGCGCTATACAAGCGGATTCATGCGTAATGCCACGCAACCGCTGTCCTAGTACCTGAAGAATATCGTCGCCAACCGAATGGCCATGAATGTCATTAATATTTTTAAAATGGTCAAGGTCAATCAAAATTAAAGCAAAACACTTACCACTTGCACGCGCACTAATTTTTGCTTCTTCGATTTTTACCGCTAATAAAGCGCGGTTAGCCAATTGAGTTAATGGATCATGCGTTGCTTCATGCACAAGGCGATCACGATGGCTTTCTGCGCGCCCCATCAAGACATTCATATGTTCTGCCAGCGTGTCTAGCTCATCTATATTTTTATGCTTTAGACGAATGCCACTAGATGACTCCGTATACCCTTTCAATGTCGCAACATAGGCAAGAATTCTAGACACAATGATTTTTGAAACGCCTTTAACAAGCGCAAAGGTAGCAACTAGCCAAATCACAAAAAGGTTAAGAATTAAAAGCCATAAAATTTCAATGCGTTGACTGGTAGAAGCACGCTCTTCATTTATCGCAACGGTAAACCCGTACCTTGTAGGAGTGGTATTGGTGAAAGCAGAAAGGATATGATCCCCTTCAAATGTAATTGCATTTTTTACATTTTGTTCAGGCATCACATTAAAAGAAAAATTACTTAACTCGAATAAAGAAGAGTAACGTTCCTTATCCAAGACGCGAATCATTAATGCATATCCACGCTGCGGGCCTGACTCATCATTGTGCAAGATAGGCGCAATACCAACCATTAAGGCCTGTTCGCCAGCGAGGATAAATTGCCCTGCTTTTTGACCACTTGTAATCTGAGCCTGAACTCGTGGCCAATCAATGCTTCGCAATACTTGATCTATTTGAGGAAAACGTTTGTAGCTAATAGAAAATGCACCATCAGCATCTCCAGACAGCCGAGAACCAAATGCAGCCACACGGACAGAGCGGTCCATATGCACCAACCAAAAACCATCAATATCTAAATTTCTCAACACTTCCTTCGAAACATTAGTCCGCTCAAACTCAGTATTGGGCGTTAACATAAAGTTCCATGTTTCATCCCAATTAGAATAATCCCCAGCGGCACGCGCAAGACCTTTAATTCGATCTTCGACAAGTGAATTAGCTATTTTTAGTTTTGAAGAAACTTGAGCACGCTCTAAAGACTGAAAGCGCACATCCAACGCCTTCCAAGAAAGGTAGGTATCAATAGAAATAATCAAGAATAGAACCAAGCTAATCCAAAGTAGGACTTGCAAGCTTAAATGGCTTTTTATTTTTCTAAACAATGCCATGCTCCTCACACCATAACGCACTATATTTACTTCATTTTAGCTGATTTGAACAAATATACACTGTGAACATTTCTAAACTCGAACAGTTAGATAGTCTGGAGAACATTAACAGAAATTGTTAATATCTCAATTCTATTTAGGAAGCCAAAATGACAATAAGTGACGAAAATAATAATTTAGAGATTGATCACAACAAAGATCGACTATTCGTCACAGCCTTAGCAAGAGGGCTATCAATCCTCGAATCATTTAAGCCAGGAGATACATGGCTTGGCAACCAAGAGCTAGCGATACGAACCGGTCTACCTAAATCGACCATATCAAGACTAACTTACACGCTTTTGCAACTAGGTTATTTAATCCAAGACAAAGAAAATGGCAGATATCGCCCTGGCATTGCGGTGTTGGGCTTAGGCTATGCAGCACTTGCCACACAAGACATCCGTTCATTCGCGCTTCCATTAATGAAAACCCTGTCTGAAGAAACGGGATTATCAGTCACATTAGCAGCAAGATCAGGCAATCAAATGATCTACATTGAAGCCTGCCGCTCCGCGGCCAGACTAAGCATCAAGCACGATATAGGGTCGACCGTTCCACTGGCAACAACCGCCATCGGACGCGCATGGATTGCCGGCCTATCTGAAAGTGAACAACAACAAACGATTGAATCGCTAGGTCTTTATTATGGTGAAAAATGGCCTGCTATTCATGAAGGACTAAATAAAGCCCTAGCCTACTACGCAGAGAATGGTTTTACTATTTCATTAGGGGAGTATGAAAGCGAAATTTTTGCAATTGGTTGCCCAATTCGTGCGGGGTTATCAGGACAACCTCATCTCTCATTAAATTGCAGTGGGCCCGCTTATAAATTGTCCAAAGAAATTCTAGAAATAGAAATCGCCCCAAAGCTACTCAAACTCGTAGCAGATTTAGGCGGAAAACCTTAGTTGTAAATAGTGCTACTCTACACCCTTAGCCAATTGCTTCTGCGCTCTACGTTCAGCAAAAAACTGCTTTAGTAAACTAACGGCTTCATCTGCAAGCAATCCAGAGCGAACTTTAGCATGATGGTTTAATTGTGAATTTTCAAAGACATTCAAAACGCTATCACAAGCTCCAGTTTTGAAATCTGGAGCACCATAAATTACCTGACCAATCCTTGCATGCATGATGGCACCACTACACATTAAGCAAGGTTCTAAAGTTACATACAATTGGCAGTCCACTAGCCGGTAATTTCCTATTTTCCGTGCAGCTTGTCGAATGGCCATCATTTCAGCATGAGCAGAAGGATCATGCCGCATAATTGGCTGATTGTAACCCCTGCCAATTATCTCATTTTGAAACACAACAACCGCCCCTACCGGCACCTCCCCTAGCTTATATGCTTGCACGGCACACTTAAGTGCTTCACGCATAAATATATTATCCTGCTCACTCCAAGCGACAGAGGTTTCCATAGAGACATTCACAAACAATAAAGAAAAGAGAGACTACAGAATATGATTTTATCAAAAAGAAACAAATGAAAGGGATTCACTACAATAGAAATAAAAAAAGAAGAATGGAGTTGGGAGGCAGATTTTATATTTGATACTGTGGCACAAGTATCCGAGTAGCGGTTTAGAAACCACAAAGTAAAAAGCCAAACGA